>CAYMYD010000171.1:0-2178 GCA_964394535.1 uncultured Propionivibrio sp.
TTTCACCGATCCACAGGCCTTCGACCTGATGGAACATCGGCGAATGGGTGGCGTCAGAATCGACGCGATAGACGCGGCCCGGCGCGATGATGCGGATTTCCGGCATCGTTTCGAGATGCCCGTATTTCGCCACGTGCGCCTGCATGTAGCGCACCTGGATCGGGCTGGTGTGCGTGCGCAGCAGGATGTCCTCGGCAACCTTGCCGTTCTCGTCGAGTAGGTAAAAGGTATCGTGCATCGAACGTGCCGGGTGATCCTCGGGCGTGTTCAAGGCGGTGAAATTCTGGAAGTCGGCCTCGATTTCCGGGCCGTCGGCGACTTCAAAGCCGATTGAATGGAACAGCGCTTCGATGCGCTCCAGCGTGCGGGTTACCGGATGCAGGCCACCACGGGACTCGCCGCGTCCGGGCAGGGTGAGATCAATCGATTCTTCGGCCAGACGCGCTTCCAGTGCCTGACGGCGGAGCGCCTCGCGGCGGCTGTTGAGCGCGCTTTCGATGGCTTCCTTGGCACGGTTGATGGCGGCACCGGCGAGTTTTCGCTCATCCGGTGACATCTTGCCCAGGCCCTTGAGTAATTCGGTGATCTGACCGCTTTTGCCAAGAAAGCGGGCCTTGATCTGTTCGAGCGTGTCGGGATCGCTGGTGGCCGCAAAGGCGGTCTCGGCATCCCGGGCTATCTGGTCGAGGTTCTGCATGAAATGGTTTCCACTTGCAAGAAAAAAAGGGAGGCACAGGCCTCCCTTTTTGTGCCTGTTGGATCAGGAACCGAGTTGAGCCTTGGCTTGTTCGGCCAGTGCCGCAAAGGCCGGCTTGTCAAACACGGCCAGATCGGCGAGCACCTTGCGGTCAACTTCGATCTGAGCCTTTTTGAGGCCGTTCATGAAAGTGCTGTATTTCATGCCCAGTTCGCGGGACGCTGCGTTGATACGGGCGATCCACAGGGTGCGGAACTGGCGTTTCCTCTGGCGACGGTCACGGTAAGCGTATTGACCGGCCTTCATCACCGCCTGTTTGGCAACGCGATAGACTTTACTGCGACGACCGCGATAACCCTTGGCCAGGTTCAGAATCTTCTTGTGGCGCGCGTGCGCCGTTACTCCACGTTTTGCTCGGGGCATTTTTTCTCTCCTTAAGCGTAAGGCATCATGGCGCGAACCATGGCTTTATCGGAGTCATGCACTCCGGTCATCCCACGCAACTGGCGTTTGCCCTTGGTGGTTTTCTTGGTCAGGATGTGGCGCTTGAACGCTTGTGCGCGTTTGATGCGACCACTGGCACTGAGCTTGAAGCGCTTTTTGGCGCCGCTCTTGGTCTTCATTTTGGGCATTTCTGCTCCTCTTTTAAACATGGCAGCAGGTGTTTCCCGACGGGAATGCTTGTTAACCTGAGGCCACTTCTTGGCTACTGCATAACTACTTTTTCTTGCTGGGGGCCAGAATCATCACCATCTGGCGACCTTCCATCTTCGGCATCTGTTCAACCGTGGCGAGATCCTGCAAATCGGTGCGAATCCGCTCAATCTGGCGCATGCCGATTTCCTGGTGCGCCATTTCGCGTCCGCGGAAGCGCAAAGTTACCTTGACCTTGTCTTCCTCCTGCAGGAAACGCGTCATGTTACGCAGTTTGATCTGGTAATCGTTTTCGTCGGTTCCCGGACGAAACTTGACTTCCTTGACCTGGATCTGCTTTTGCTTGAGCTTTTGCTCGTGCTGACGCTTCTGTTCCTGATACTTGAATTTGCCGTAATCCATGATCCGGCAAACCGGAGGTTGCGCCATGGGGGCAATTTCCACCAGGTCAACTCCGGCTTCCTCGGCAAGCGCCAGCGCCTGACGGACGCCCATGATGCCCAATGCCTCACCGTCGACGCCGACCAGGCGGATTTCAGGTGCGTTGATCTCTTCGTTTAAGCGTTGCGCCTTTTGCAGTGCGATGGTTGCGCTCCTTTTTCTGACAAAAATTAAGCCGTGCCACTTCGCGCCGCGACTTCTTTCGAGAGTCGCTCGATCAGTGCCTCAAGCGTCATCTGCCCGAGATCCTGACCGCCGCGTGTACGCACGGCAACCAGACCCGCTGCCATTTCCTTGTCGCCCACGACGAGCTGGTAAGGCAGCTTGTTCAAGCTATGTTCGCGTATTTTATAAGTAATTTTTTCGTTGCGCAAATCGGCCTCGGC
>CAYMYD010000171.1:2278-5743 GCA_964394535.1 uncultured Propionivibrio sp.
AGCTATGTTCGCGTATTTTATAAGTAATTTTTTCGTTGCGCAAATCGGCCTCGGCACGCAGGCCGGATTGCCGTAGCTTTTGTGCAACATTTTCGGCGTAAGTGGCCTGGTGTTCCGAGATGTTCAGCACCATTGCCTGTACCGGTGCCAGCCACAGCGGCAGCGCCCCGGCGTAATGTTCGATGAGAATGCCGGTAAAGCGTTCAAGCGAGCCGAAGAGCGCGCGATGCAGCATCACTGGCCGCCGATGAGTATTGTCGGCGGCGACGTAGTGGACGTCGAAGCGTTCCGGCAGATTCATGTCGACCTGCAGGGTGCCACACTGCCAGTCACGGCCGATCGCGTCGCGCAGCACGAATTCCAGTTTCGGGCCGTAGAAGGCGCCTTCGCCCGGATACAGCGTATAGGCCATGTTCATGCGCTCAAGCGCCGTAGACAGCGCGGCTTCGAGCTTGTCCCAGACTTCGTCCGAACCGATGCGGTTTTCCGGCCGGGTGGAGAGCTTGATGCGCACGTCGCTAAAGCCGAAGTCCTTGTAGATGTCGAGGATCAGCCGGACGACGTCTTCGCATTCCTGCTCCATCTGCGCTTCGGTACAGAAGATGTGCGCATCGTCTTGGGTGAAGTGGCGCACGCGCAGCAGGCCGTGCAGTGCGCCCGAATGCTCGTAGCGATGCACCTTGCCGAATTCGGCCATGCGGATCGGCAGGTCGCGGTAGCTCTTGATGCCCTGCTTGTAGAGCATCATGCCGCCCGGACAGTTCATCGGCTTCAGGGCAAAGACGCGCTCGTCCTCGGTCTGGGTGACGAACATGTGGTCACGGTAGTTGCTCCAGTGCCCGGAGATTTCCCAGAGGCTCCGGTCCATGACGTCCGGCGTGTTGACCTCGACGTAACCGGCGGCACGCTGGCGCTCGCGCATGTAGTTGATGAGATCCTGGAACAGTCCCCAGCCCTTGGGGTGCCAGAACACCGAGCCGGGCGCTTCCTCCTGGAAATGAAAGAGGTCGAGCTGCGGCCCCAGGCGGCGGTGGTCGCGCTTTTCGGCTTCTTCGAGCATGGTGAGGTAAGCGTCCTGGTCTTCCTTTTTGGCCCAGGCGGTGCCGTAGATGCGTTGCAACTGCTCGTTCTTCTGATCGCCGCGCCAGTAGGCTCCGGCAACCTTCATCAGCTTGAAGACCTTGAGCTTGCCCGTCGAGGGGACGTGTGGGCCACGGCAGAGATCGACGAAATCGCCCTCGCGGTAGAGCGAGACCTCCTGACCGTCGGGAATGGCGGCGATCAATTCGGCCTTGTAATGCTCACCAATGGATTTAAAGAAGGCGGTGGCCTCATCACGCGACCAGACTTCGCGCGAAACCGGCAGATCGCGTTTGGCGAGTTCGGCCATGCGCTTTTCAATGGCGACGAGATCCTCCGGCGTGAAGGGGCGCTTGTAGGCGAAATCGTAGTAGAAGCCGTTGTCGACGACCGGGCCGATGGTCACCTGTGCCTCCGGGAAGAGCTCCTTGACCGCGTAGGCCAGGAGGTGTGCGGTCGAGTGGCGGAGGATTTCCAGCCCTTCAGGGTCCTTGTCGGTGATGATGCCGAGCCGTGCATCACTTTCAATGCGGAACGAGGTGTCAACCAGACGATCATCGACGCGCCCCGCCAGCGCGGCGCGGGCAAGGCCTGTGCCGATACTCTGGGCAACTTCAGCGACGGTGACGGGTTGAGCGAACTCGCGTTGCGAACCATCAGGCAAGGTAATGACCGGCATTTTTTTCCCCAGAACTGTTCCCGGAAAAGGAAAAAGCCAGAGACACGCTCTGGCTTTTCGAGTATTTTTGGTAGGCGCGATTGGAATCGAACCAACGACCTCCACGATGTCAACGTGGCGCTCTAACCAACTGAGCTACGCGCCTTCTTTGCCGCCGAGCTGCCCGCGGCATCGAAGTTTCACAAATGATTGGCGCGCCCGGAGCGATTCGAACGCCCGACCCCTTGGTTCGTAGCCAAGTACTCTATCCAACTGAGCTACGGGCGCAACGTCATTTGCGAAGGCGCGAACTATACCTGATTGGTTCGGCAAGCTCAAGGGGTTTGTGCCGGTTTTTATTCTGCAGCGCTTTCGATACTCGCCTTGCGGAGATTTCATGCCAGTTTGCAAAAAGGGAGCATCACGAATTTTCCGGTGTGAATCAGCGCCAGGCCCTATAATCTGCTTCCTCCTTTTTCCAGGGACGCTGGTTGCGTCCCAAGGTAAATCCTGATCACGATTTTGTGTATGCAAACAAAACACGACTCTCTGCTGAACCTTGTCTGGCCGTTTGCCATCGGCTTCATGTTGCTGACCATCATCGGTGTCACTGGTTTGGAATTTGTGCTGGGCGCACGGGGTTTCAGCGCAGGTGAAAACATCTGGGCCAAGAATCAGAAAAACGCCACTTTCTACTTGCTGCGTTACCTGCATTCCGGTGATCCGGATTCCGCCAATGCCTATGAGCGTGCCTTGCGCATACAACGCTATTTCAGCAAGGCGCGCGAGCTGATCATAAGTGCACCGGAGGATACGCAGGGTATCAGCGAAGTCCTGTTGCCAACCGGCATGGCACCTGATGATATTGACAAGGCGGTTCGTCTGCAGCGCTATGTCGGACGTTCCGCCATGTTTCAGGAAGCTTTTGGTTTCTGGCTTGCAGCGGAAAAAAGTTTCATGGAGCTGGATCCGATCTACCAGAAAATCATCGTCTACCGCAACATGGCAGAACGGAGTCAGGAAGTGCAGGATGCCTTGGCGGGCCAGATCGCGTTGATCGACAGCACCATACAGCCTCTGGAAGAACACTTTGCCCGAAAGATGGGTGAGGCAACCCACCGGGTGGCCCGGTGGCTGGTCGGAATCGAGATTTTGCTGCTGGTTACCCTCCTGGTTGGCATTGTTTTCCGGACGAAAAGAATTCTTGGTGAGCGCAGACAGATTGCCGAAGCGCTGGCTGCCGAGCGACAGCGGGCCGTCATCACCCTGGCGGCGATTGGTGATGCAGTCATCACTGTCGACGAGCAAGGGCAGGTCAACTATATGAACGAAGCAGCGCATCGTCTGTGCCAGCGTCCGATGCCGACGGCGGCCGAGCAAGCGCTCAAACTGCACGATCTGGTTCATCTGGTGGATGAGGCCAGCGGAAAGGAGGTCACCTCCCCCTTGCAACAGTTGCTCGACAGCAAGGAAACGTTGCTGCAGAACGATTCGTCACATTGTCTGGTGCGCCGTGATGGCAGTTCGGTTTCGGTTTCCTGGGTGGCTTCGCAGATCCGGGACAAGGAGAAAAACACCGGTGCGGTGCTGGTGATGCACGATACCACCCGTGAAAAACTGCTGATCGAGCGTCTGGGTTGGCTGGCTCTGCGTGACCCGCTGACTTCACTGTTCAACCGGCGGGCGTTCGAGGAGCAACTGGAGCGTGCGCTCAAGGGCTTGCGCAC
>CAYMYD010000172.1:0-5714 GCA_964394535.1 uncultured Propionivibrio sp.
TGGCGGTGCGTGGTCGTGGCCGAGTGGCAGGCCAGCGATTTGTTGTCGCCGATGTTGACCAGTCGGGTGAACAGTTGCAAGGCGTCCTGGAAGCGTCCCCCGGCCTCGCGACCGCCGCCTTGACCCTTGACGCCGAAGGAAAGCACGCCGGAAGCGCGGCCGCCCATATATTTCTGCACCAGGGCGTGATCGGGGTGATCGGGCAAACCGGCGTAGTTGACCCACGAGACCTTGGCGTGATTCTTGAGGAATTGCGCCACTTTCACCGAGTTCTCGCAGATGCGGTCCATGCGCAGCGGCAGGGTTTCCAGCCCTTGCAGGATCATGAAGGCATTGAACGGGGAGAGCGCCGCGCCCATGTTTCTGAGCGGCACGACGCGCGCCCGCGTGATGTACGCCGCCGCGCCCATGGCTTCGGTATAGACGACGCCGTGATAGGAAACATCCGGTTCATTGAGCCGTTTGAAGCGTGCCTTGTGTTCGGCCCAGGGGAATTTTCCGCTGTCGACGATCATGCCGCCGATGCTGGTGCCGTGTCCGCCGATGAACTTGGTCAGCGCATGCACGACGATGTCGGCACCGTGTTCAAAGGGGCGGCATAGATAGGGTGAGGGGACGGTGTTGTCGACGATCAGTGGCAAGCCATGCGCGTGGGCGATTTCGGCCAGCTTGCCGAAGTCGGTGACGTTGCCGAGCGGGTTGCCGATGGTTTCGCAGAAGAGCGCCTTGGTGCGGCTGTCGATTAGCTGGACGAAGGAGTCCGGGTTGCGGTAGTCGGCAAAACGCACTTCGATGCCGTATTGCGGCAGGGTGTGGGCAAAGAGGTTGTACGAGCCGCCGTAGAGTGTAGCCGCCGAAACGATGTTGTCACCGGCTTCGGCGATGGTCTGGATGGATGCCGTGACCGCAGCCATGCCGGAAGCAAAGGCCAGCCCGGCGACCCCGCCTTCGAGCGCGGCGACGCGTTTTTCGAGCACGTCCTGCGTCGGGTTCATCATCCGCGTGTAGATGTTGCCCGGCACCTTGAGGTCAAAGAGGTCGGCACCGTGCTGGGTGCTGTCGAAGGAATACGAGGTGGTCTGGTAGAGCGGTACGACGACCGCGCGGGTGGTGGCTTCCGGGCTGTAACCGGCATGGACGGCGAGTGTTTCGAGTTTCATGAGTTTCTTTCCTTGCGTTGCAAAACGGGCCTTGACCAGGGCGCTGGTCAAGGCCCGCGTCGGTGGTTCAGTTTTCAGTCATCCGTTTTCTGGGCGCAGCACTGTTTGAACTTCTTGCCGCTGCCGCAAGGGCAGGGGTCGTTGCGACCGACCTTGGCTTCGTCGCGGCGCAGCGTGGGGACACCGCGCTTGGCTTGCCAGAAGAGGAAAATGTCGGCGATGGATTGCGGCAATTCTTCTTCGCAGTCGGCGATGATTTCTTCCAGTTTCTCACCTTGCGGCCATTCCTCGCCGTGTTCGCGGGTGGCGGCTTCGGCGTCGCCTGTCAGCACCATCAGCGGGAACAGCTGGGCGTCGAGCCAGGCGATTTCTTCGCTGGCTTCTTCGTCGAGGTCTTCCTCTTCGTCACCAAGAAACTCGAACCAGTCTTCTTCGGCGGCGTCGATACCGGCCAGGTAGGCCTGGCACCAGGGTTGGTAGTCGTTGGGGCTGTCTTCGGCTTCGCTGACCGGATAAAGCAGCAACTCCGGTGCTTCGCCGAGTACCAGGGTGTTTTCCATGGCCTGGGCGAATTCGCGCAGCAGTTCGGCGGCTTCCTTGCCGGCCGAGGTTTCCAGCGCTTCTTCGCTGCCGAGGATGTCGGCCAGCCATTGTTCTTCCTGCATTGGTGACGGGCCGGTGAGCGCGGCGCACAGATAGCCTTGCGCCTCGTCCAGGCGCAGGCTGTCTTCCAGCGCGGGATCGTCAAGAAGTTCTTCGAGGCGGTCGAGTTTTTCGTCGGTGAGCGAGAGCGGGGGGGTATGTTGACTCATGGTTTAGCCTCGTGTGTTGGAGTTCGGGGGAAATTGGGCCAGATCGACCTGCGGGGCAGGTTCCCAGCCCGGCTGGCGGTGTTCGGCGACGACGTTGGTGAAAATGCCGCCGCGCACAAAAAACTTGGCGGTGAGGCGCATGAAGCGCGGTTCGAGCGCCTGCACCAGGTCGTCGAGGATGCGGTTGGTGACTGCCTCGTGGTAGCAGCCTTCGTTGCGGAAAGACCAGATATAGAGCTTGAGGCTCTTGAGCTCGACGCAACGTGCTTCCGGGATGTAGTCGAGGGTTAGCGTGGCGAAATCCGGCTGGCCGGTCATCGGGCACAGACAGGTGAATTCCGGGATTTCCATGTGAATATGGAAGTCACGCCGGGGGGCCGGGTTGGGGAAGGTCTGGAGATCTTTGGAGGCTTGGGTGCTCATGGGGCAGGGCGTAGGGGGAAGAGTGGGGAGAGAGGAGTGAGGGCGGCTCACTCATGGACAGGTGAAATGTTATCATAGCGACCCTGTGATACCGGGGCGATTCATCCCGCTTTGTTCCGAAAGTCACCGCCATGGTGTTGAGAGGCAGGGCCGTGTGACGTGATGAGAGGCGTTTCCTCCTGGCTCCTCACGCCTCTCTCCGCACGCTCGATCAATTCATGCGCCTCAATAAACTCAAACTCGCCGGTTTCAAATCCTTTGTCGATCCGACGACGATTTCCCTTCCCGGGCAACTCGTCGGCGTCGTCGGGCCGAACGGCTGCGGCAAGTCGAACGTGATCGACGCGGTGCGCTGGGTGCTGGGCGAATCGAAAGCTTCGGAACTGCGTGGCGAGTCGATGCAGGATGTGATCTTCAACGGCTCCAGTGGGCGCAAGCCGGTCTCACGGGCGTCGGTGGAGCTCATTTTTGACAATTCGCTGGGGCGGATCAGCGGTCAGTGGGCGCAGTACAGCGAGTTGTCGGTCAAGCGCCTGCTGACGCGCAATGGCCAGTCCGAGTATTACATCAACAACCTGCACGTCCGGCGCAAGGACATCACCGATCTTTTTCTTGGTACCGGCCTCGGGCCGCGCGCCTACGCGATCATCGGGCAAGGGACGATTTCGCGCATCATCGAGGCCCGACCGGACGAATTGCGGGTGTTTCTCGAAGAGGCGGCCGGGGTCACCAAATACAAGGAGCGGCGCAAGGAAACGGAGAGTCGGCTCGCGGATACGCGCGAGAATCTGACCCGCGTCGAGGACATCCGCAGCGAACTCGCGCTGCAGATGGAGCGCCTCGAAGCGCAGGCCACCGTCGCGCGTCAGTACCGCGAATACAACACGGAACTGACCCGCAAGCAGCAGCTTTTGTGGCTCTTGCGGCGCAACGAGGCGCGGGCCGAGCAGGAACGTCTGGCGCAGGGCGTCAGTCAGGCGGTCAATGAACTCGAAGCGCAGACGG
The DNA here is from genome assembly GCA_964394535.1 of uncultured Propionivibrio sp. Taxonomy (GTDB): domain Bacteria; phylum Pseudomonadota; class Gammaproteobacteria; order Burkholderiales; family Rhodocyclaceae; genus Propionivibrio. The sequence goes on from CAYMYD010000172.1 coordinate 3,401, forward strand.
CCGCCCTGCGGGAAACGGAAGCGACGCTTGAAACCGCCCGCGAGAGCCATTTTACGGCGACAGATGGCGTGCAGTTGGCGCAGTCCGAAAACTATCAGGTCAGCGCCGAAGTGGCCCGACTGGAAGCCGAGATCCGCCATCGTCGCGAATCGCGTCACGAGTATGAAAACCGCCTGACGCAACTGGCCGCCGACAAAACCCAGTGGGAAGAGGACGTGACCCGCTACGACGCCGACGAGTCGCGCTGGCAGGAGCTCTCCCTGCTCGCTGACGAACGCGCCGAGCAGGCGGCGATGCAACTGGAAGCCTGTCAGGAACGTTTGCCGCTGGCCGAGGAGGCCAACAGCGCGGCGCAGGAGGAGGTCAATCAGCAGCGCTCGCTGATGGCCAAGGCCGATCAGCGCCTGCAGCTGGAAATCGCCAATCAGGGCCATGCCCGGCGTTCCTTGCAGATCATCGCCAGTCGGCGTGAACGCCTCAATCAGGAACGCGCGGCACTGCCCGAACCGGACGCTGCCGAATTCGAACTCAAGCAGGAAATGCTCGCCGAACTGCGCGAAAGGATCAGCCAGGCGCAGGAGGATTTACAGGCACGACAGCAGGATCTGCCGCGTTTCGAGCAGCAGCGCCGGGAGGTGATGGCGGCGGTGCAGCAGGTGCAGAAAGAACGTGCCGAGGCGCACGCTCGCCGGTCGGCGCTCGAACAGCTGCAAAAACGGGTGCAGAACGAAGGCAAGCTGGGGGAGTGGTTGCGGCGGCACCATCTGGATCGTCAGGAACCCTTGTGGAAATTGCTCTCCGTCGAAGCAGGCTGGGAAATCGCCGTCGAGGCCGTGCTGCGCGAGCGGCTCTCCGCGCTGTCGGTCGAAGCGGCCGATCCGGCCTGGGGGCGTGACCGGCCAGGCAGCAAACTCAGTCTGTTGCTGCCCGCCGAAGGCGCGCTGGCCACGCCCGGCAAGGACAGCCTGCGCCAGCGGATTCGTTGTGAGCATCCGCAGCTTGCGGCCATTCTGGATGACTGGCTGGCGGCGGTCGACACCGCGCCGGATCTGGCGACGGCGCTGGCGCGGCGGGAGCATCTCCCGAGCGGCGCCTGCTGTGTGACACCGGGCGGCGATCTGGTGACCCGGCAGAGCCTGACCCTGTTTGCGCCGGACGCCGCCGAACACGGCCTGCTCGAGCGCCAGCGCGAAATCGCCGAGCTCGGGCTGGTGATTGCCCGGCGTGAAGACCGTGTCGAGGAAGAGCAGGCGCGGCTCGCTGAAATCGAAGCGGCGCTGGTCGATGCCCGGAATACCCTGCAGGAAGCGCGTCATGAACTCGATGGCTGGCAGGAGCAGGCGCACGCCATCCAGGTGGAAACCCTGAAGCTGGCGCAGGCGCTGGAGCGTTTCCAGGAACGGCAGGGGCAGATCGACGCCAGCCTCGCTGAAATGTCCGTCGAGGAAGAAGCCGAGAACGAGCGGCTGTTCATTGCCGAAGAAGCCATCGACGCCGAGCGCGAGGCGGTGCGCGCCTTGCAGTTGCAACTGTCGGCATTCCTCGCCCGTCATGAACAGAGCGAACGCGCCCTGCGCGACGAACGCGAGCGTGTCACGGTTGCCGAGCGGGAATTGCGCGAAGCGCAGTTCTCGCAGCGTGAATGCGGCAACAAGCTGGCCGAAATTCGCAACAACCGCGAACTGGCCAGAAAGCAGATCAACCGTCTGGTCGAGGAACTGGCGCGTTGTAGCGAAACCGCTGCGGCGATGCAGAGCGAGGATCTCGAACCGCAGTTGCAGCAGGCGCTGGCGCAGCGTGTGGCCTGCGAACAGGCGCTGGCCGCCGCCCGGGATGCGCTGGAAGCGGCTACTGCCGCCTTGCGCAGTCTGGAAGAACAGCGCATGAAGCTGGAGCTGGGGCTTGAGCCGATTCGCGAGCGGATCAACGAACTGCGCCTCAAGGAACAGGCGGCAGGGCTCAACGTCGAACAGCTGGCCTTGCAATTGCAGGAAGCGCAGGCCGATGAAGAGCGCCTCGCACCGGAGCTGGCCGGCGCGCGGCCGGGTGCCCTGCAGAGCAGCATCAGCGGCTTGCAGCGTTCGATCGAGGCGCTCGGGGCGGTCAACCTTGCGGCCCTTGACGAACTGGAAGCCGCGCGGGAACGCAAGGGTTTCCTGGATTCGCAGTCGGAAGACCTGACGCAGGCGATGGAAACGCTGGAAAGCGCCATCCGCCGCATCGACCGCGAAACCCGCGAGCTTCTGCAAACCACTTACGACGCGGTGAACAAGAACTTCGGCGAGTTGTTTCCGGTGCTGTTCGGCGGCGGCGA
>CAYMYD010000173.1:0-5687 GCA_964394535.1 uncultured Propionivibrio sp.
GAAGGGCGGCGCATCCGGGCCGCCTTCATCGCCGCACCGGGCGCGCACCTCGTTTCGGCCGACTACTCGCAGATTGAACTGCGCATCATGGCGCACCTTTCTGCCGACCCCCGCCTGCTCGAAGCCTTTGCCCAGGGCGAGGACGTGCACCGTGCCACCGCTGCCGAAATCTTCGGCATGGCGCCGATCGAAGTCGGTGCCGAGCAGCGCCGTGTCGCCAAAACCATCAACTTCGGCCTGATCTACGGCATGAGCGCCTTTGGCCTGGCGCGCCAGTTGGGTCTTGAACGCAGCGCGGCGCAGGCCTATATCGAACGTTACTTTGCCCGTTATCCCGGTGTCGCCCGCTACATGGAGGAAACGCGCAACGCCGCCAGAATCAAGGGGTACGTTGAAACCGTGTTTGGTCGCCGCCTGTGGTTGCCGGAGATTCGCGCCACCCAGGCCGGACGTCGGCAGGGGGCCGAACGCGCTGCCATCAACGCCCCGATGCAGGGCACGGCCGCCGATCTCATCAAGCTGGCGATGATCGCCGTACAGGCTTGGATCGAGCGTGAGCGCCTGCAAACCCGCCTGATCCTGCAGGTGCACGACGAGTTGGTGCTCGAAGTGCCAGATGCGGAACTCACCACCGTGCGTACCGCGTTACCGCCGCTGATGACCCGGTTGGCAAAGCTCAGTGTCCCGCTGGTCGTCGAAGTCGGCGTGGGTAACAACTGGGGGGAAGCGCATTAGCGTGAAATGCAGCGGGGAAGGGAGAAGGGAGAAGGGAGAAGGGCAAAACCGTCGGTGGGCCTCGTCCCTTGCGGCAACGATCACCGCTTTTTCGTCCTCCGGGGTCAGGTTTCTGCCATGAACAGGCCGTTCTTTTCTGTCATGCAGTGCGGGAATGTGTGTAGTACAATCCGCTTCAATAGCGTGGCCGTCAGTGCGCGTTATGAATCTATTGACCATGCGGATCGGGAGAACAGGCTTTGGAACAGCGGGTCGCTGCTGACGATGGGCGGATGAAAGACCCGGTGCGGGTCGGACGCAGCTTGCAAGCGGCCATGCTGTCGTCTGCGGTGCTGGTTTTTCTTGTCCTCTGCGCAGCCTTCTATCTGGTACAGCATTACTGGCTGTCGGAAAATCGTGCGCGGGAGAACGCCCGGCAGGAACTCCAGCATACGACCCGCGTGCTTGGAACCACCCTGCGTACCTGCGGGCTGTCCGGAGCGGCGTGTACCACCCTGGTCGAAGCCATCGCGGCAGAGCATCGCGGCGCGTCAATTACGGTCAATGATGCGTCCGGGCAGCCGCTGATTACGGTTTTATGGCAAAAAGCGAATCCGGCTGACGGGGTGTTGGAGCATCAGGAGTCTGTTGAACAGGATGGCAAGAAGCTTGGTGATTTCACCCTGCGCCTGTCGCTGACGTCCTTGCTCGAACGTGAAAGACAGAGCGAAGGCGAGGAATTGCTGCGCCTGGCCTTGTTCATGGCGGGCTTGCTGGTTTTTTTTCGGGTATGTGCTGAAACGGCGGATTACCCCGATCCTCCGGGAACTGCAGGAGAAACAGGCGGTTCTGGAGAGCCTGCACGAACTGTCCAACGACTGGATCTGGGAGCAGGACGAAAACTTCCGTTTCACTTATCTTTCCCCCAGCACGGAACGTATCCTCGGCCAGCCGCTCGGGGGGTTAGGGAAATGTCGCTGGGAGGTGGATGTGCCCGAGCCGGAAGGCGGCTGGGCGGCGCATCGCGCCCAACTTGAGGCTCATCAGACTTTCCGTGACTTCGAAATGAAACGTTTCGAGGCTGGTGACGACTCGGTGTACATCAGCATTTCCGGTCAACCGGTCTATTCCGCCGATGGCAAGTTCTGTGGCTACCGGGGTATTGGCCGGAACATCTCGTCGCGTAAACGGGCCGAACTGGCCTTGCAGCGCAGCGAAGCGCGTTTTCAGGCGCTCTTTGAACTGTCGCCGGTGGCCATGGCGGTCAATTACGAGCGTGACAATTTTGCTTCGCCGCACTGGAACCGTGCCTGGTTTGACTGTTTTGGCTATGCCCCCGAGGCAGTGCAGGGCAAAAATGGTGGCGACTTCAATCTCTGTCTCGATCCCCGGAGCCGTCAGCGCTACTTCGACACGATCCTGCAATCGGGCGAAGCCCGCTCGTTCGATGAACGTATCCGCCATGCCAACGGGGATGTTCGTGAAGTCATCATCACCGGGCGTGTCATCTACACGGCAGGCGAGCGCCTGCTGGTTACGGCTTTCCATGACGTGACCGAACAACGGCGCGCCGAAGGGGCGCTGCATGAGCTGAATGCCACGCTGGAGTCACGCATTGCCAGCCGCACGGCCGAACTGGAAGTCGCCAGGCAGCAGGCCGAGCAAGCCAGTCTGGCCAAGAGTTCTTTCCTGGCCAACATGAGCCACGAGATTCGCACGCCGATGAACGCCATCATCGGCCTGACGCACATCCTGCGCCGCGAACTGAGCGGTCAGCGCTCGCTGGAACGGATCGACAAGATCGACAACGCCGCGCAGCATCTCCTGGGCATCATCAACGATATTCTTGACCTGTCAAAAATCGAGGCGGGAAAACTGCAGCTTGACTGTACCGATTTTTCTGTCGACCGGATCGTCATCAGCGTTGCTGACATGGTGCGTGATCTGGCCGTTGCCAAAGGGCTGGAAATTGTTGTCGATACCGACCATCTGCCGCCGGTGCTCCATGGTGACGGCAAGCGCCTGGGGCAAATCCTGCTCAATTTTGTCAGCAATGCGGTGAAGTTTACCGACAGCGGGCAGGTGGTGTTGCGTTGCCGGATTATCAACAATCAGGGCAACACGCTGTTGATCCGCTTTGAAGTTGCCGATACCGGGATCGGCATGAGTCCGGAGCAGCAGTCGCATCTCTTCCGCTCCTTCGAACAGGCCGACGAGTCGACCACGCGCAAGTATGGCGGTACTGGTCTGGGTCTGGCGATCAGCTTCCGCCTGGCCAAACTGATGGGCGGTGAGGTGGGGTGTGAAAGTGCGCTGGGCGAAGGCAGTTGCTTCTGGTTTGAAGTCGCCCTGCAGCGCTGTGACGATGCGGTCTGGCCGCAAATCACCAAAGAGCTTGATCGCGGCATCCGCGTGCTGGCGGTTGACGATCTGCCCGATGCGCTGGAGTCCATGCTGGCCATCCTGGACAATCTCGGTCTGCAGGCCGACGCTGTGCCGTCCGGTGAGGCGGCACTGGAAGCCGTGTTGCAGGCCGATCATTCGGGGCGGCCTTTTGATCTCGTCCTGCTCGACTGGCGCATGCCGGGGCTGGACGGTTTTGCCACGGCACGGCGCATGGCGGCGCTACCGCTGAAGAAAATGCCGATGCGGATCATGGTTTCGGCCGAGAGCTCGCATCTGATCAAGGAGGAATTGCGGGAGCTGGGCTTCTCGGGTTTCATCGCCAAGCCCCTGACCTCGTCCATGCTGTACGACGCGCTGATCGATGCTTTCCGGCCAGGAGCGGCGGCTGCCGAGCCCTATCAGTTGGCGCGCGTTGCCGATGCCAGTCTGGCCAGGGGGCATCGCGCCCGCCTGCTGCTGGTGGAGGATAATCCGATCAATCAGGAAGTGGCCAAAGACCTGCTGAATACCGCCGGGCTGGGTGTCGATACCGCCGAGGATGGGCAAGAAGCGGTGGAAATGGCGGCGAAACAGCGTTACGACCTGATCCTGATGGACATACAGATGCCGCGCATGGACGGGCTGGAGGCGACGCGCCAGATCCGCCGCCTGCCTGATTATGAAAATGTGCCGATTCTGGCGATGACCGCCAACGCCTTTGACAGTGATCGTGAAGCCTGTCTGCAGGCCGGGATGAACGATCACGTCGCCAAACCGGTCGATCCGGAGAAGCTGTTCGAGGCGCTGGTGCGCTGGCTCGATCTCTCCGAAGGGCGGTGGTTCTCGCCGCAGGAAGCGGGGTTGCTGCCCCTGGCTTCCGGGGAACCGCCTGTTGGTTGTGTCGACTGGGACGGGCTCTCCCGACGCCTCAAGGGGCGTCAGGAATTCATGGTGCGCCTGGTACGTTCGGCGACCGATTTTTATCAGAAAACGCCGACCGAACTGGCCAATTGCATTGCTGCCGGCGATTACGAAGGCATCGGCCACATTGCGCACAGCCTGAAGAGCACCGGCGGCAACCTGATGGCGCATGATCTCAGGGAACTGGCGCAGCAGGTTAACATTGCGGTGCGTCAGCAACAGCCGGAAACACTGGAGCTTGCGCGTGCGTTGCAGGACGAGCTGGAAAAGCTGCTGCAGGAGTGTGCCAACTGGCTGCAATGCTGTCAGGATGAGAAGGAGAGTTGAGGTGAAATACCGGGTACTTGCCGTTGATGATCAGCCTGATAACCTGCTCATTCTTGAGGACTGCCTCGGGCTGGATTACGACGTCAAGGTGTTCCACCGCGGGCACGATTTGCTTGAGTATTTCGAACAGGGTGGCAAGGCCGATCTTGTCCTGCTGGACATCGTCATGCCGATGCCGGATGGCTATGCCCTGTGTCGCTGGCTCAAGGCGGGGGCGCTGACGCGGGATATCCCGGTCGTTTTCCTGACCAGCCTGGACAGTTGTACCGACGAAGCCTACGCCCTCTCGCTCGGTGCCGAGGACTTTGTGCACAAGCCGCTTTCCGCGCCGGTGTTGCTGGCGCGGGTACGCAACCACCTGCTGCTGAGCCAGACGCGCAAGGCCTTGCTGAGCCAGAATCGCGGGCTGGAAAAAATGGTGGCCGAGCGCACGCGCAAGATTCAGGAGCAGTCCGATGAACTGGTGCGCCGCACCGAGCAACTGATTTCCTCCCAGAGCGCGATCATTTCGGCCTTCTGTTCCATGGTCGAGGCGCGGGACGGAGAAACCGGCAACCATATCCGGCGTACCCAGCACTATCTTCTGGCGCTCTGTGAGAAACTGAGCGAACACCCCCGCTTCGTTGAGGAGCTGACACCCGCGAACATCCAGTTGATGTTCAAGTCCGCCCCTCTGCACGACATTGGCAAGGTGGCCACGCCCGATCATATCCTGCTCAAGCCCGGCAAGCTGACGCCGGAAGAGTGGGTCATCATGCGGCGGCACACGGAACTGGGTGCCCGGCTCATTGCTGCCGTGCAGAAAGAAATCGGCGCTGCCAACATGGAGTTTCTTGGTTACGCTCACCAGATTGCGCTGTCGCACCATGAACGCTGGGAGGGGAGTGGCTACCCGCAGGGATTGTCAGGTGACGCCATCCCGCTGGCGGCCCGCTTGATGGCGGTCGCCGATGTTTATGACGCGCTGACCTCGCGCCGGGTCTATAAGCGGGCAATTGACCACAACGATGCGCTGGTCATCATGCGCGAGGAACGTGGCAAACATTTCGATCCGGACATTCTTGACGGCATGCTGGAGATTGCACCGCAGTTCGAGGACATCTCCCGGTGCTTCGCCGATTCGCACACCGAGCACTGAGGACCACTTTTTCGTCCCAGCGGCAGTGTGCAGGCGGGTACGGAATTTTCGGACGGCAAAGCTGTCGTAGTTTCGCAACGGGATCTGTCTGCCCGTAGAATATTTCGCGAAGTCGGCCTCCGGGGAGGGCGACGGGTTTGATCAATTACCCTGAAAGGGCCCTACCATGCTGCAAACCTACCGTACTCATGTTGCCGAACGT
>CAYMYD010000174.1:0-5625 GCA_964394535.1 uncultured Propionivibrio sp.
CCGAAAATTCCCTCTTCATTTTTTCAAGGAACTGAAATGCGTCGCACCCGGTTATCGATCCTTTTTGTCCTGCTGCTTTCCACTTTTTCGGTACTGGCCGCGCCAGCAGGGGCCAAGGCCAAAGCCAGAGCGCCCAAGCCAGCGGCGGCGCCTGCTTTGCCGGCTCAATTGGTGCTGGGGCATCAACTCGACGAGGAAAGCGCTGAGCGTCTGGAACCGCTGATCGAACAGTTCAACAGCCAGAACAAGGAGGTGCAGATCAGCCTGGCACGCCGCGTGGCGGGTGAGGCGCCGAAGCACATCAACCTGGTCACGACGGAAGAGCAGCTACGCTTCACCGACAACAAGGCCCGGTTCCGTCCGCTGCACGAACTGATGCGTGCCGCCAAGGAGCCTTTCGATGCCGCCAAACTGTCGCCGGAACTGCGTGACGGCCTGGTGGATGGCCGGGGCCGTCTGATGGCCTTGCCGCTGGCCTTCTCGACGCCGGTGCTGTACATCAACAAGGAAGCCTTCCGCAAAGCCAGGCTGGATCCCGAAAATCCGCCAAAAACCTGGCTCGAAATGCAGGAAGTTGCCGGGCAACTGTTTGAAGCGGGTGAACGCTGCCCCTTTACCACGTCCTGGCCGACCTGGACCTTTATCGATAACGTCAGTACCTGGAATGGTGTCGATGTCAGCGACAACAAGGGCAAGCTGACATTCAATGGTCTGGTGCAGGTCAAGCACCTGGCGATGATGGCTTCCTGGCACAAGGCCAAATACCTGCACCTGTTCGGCCATCGTGACGAGGCGGATCGCCGCTTTGCCAATGGGGAATGTGCGATGCTGACCAGCAACTCCTCGCTATTTACCCAGTTGAATATCAGCAAGCAGGTCGACGCGGGCGCATCGACCTTCCCGTATCACGATGACGTCTATGGTGCGCCGAAGAATACGCTGGCTGATGGGGCCGCACTGTGGTTTTCTGCTGATCTCAAACCGGCCGAAGTCAAGGGCGCGGCCAAATTCGTCAATTACGTTCTTGGCCCGGAAATCCAGATCCGGCTGACCCTGGCCGGTGGCTTCCTGCCGATCACCCCGGTGGCGCGTGCCACGGCGTCGAGCAAGCTGCTGCAATCCGACCTCTACGCCTTGCAGGCCGCCTATTCGCAGCTTCAGGGCAAGACCATTGCGCCGAAAGTCCGGCCGTCGCAGATTGCCGCCGTCCGTACCATTCTTGACGAAGAGCTCGATGCCGTCTGGGCAAACCGCAAACCGGCCAAGGAAGCCCTGGACAGCGCCGCACAGCGCGCCAATGCCGCATTGAACCGCCCACGGAAAAAGCGGCGAAACTGAAATCGTCCCGCTTGACGGGGCATACAGAAACAGCGTCATGACCGGAAAGGCATGGCGCTGTTTTTTTTTACACGTCTACATGCCCGATCTTGAAATTAGTCAATCGACCAACTAATATCGAGGCATGAAAAAAACAGTCAAGACCGCCGATCGCGGCGACCAGACGCGCAGCGCACTGGTTCAGGCCGCACTGGCCGAATTCTCGGAAAATGGCTTTCATGGCGTCAGCACGCGCGAGATTGCCGGGACGGCCCAGGTCAATCAGGCGCTGATCGGTTACCACTTCGGCAACAAGGAAGGCCTCTACCTTGCGGTCTTTGCCTATCTCTGCGAGCAGATTCAAAGCCGCGTCGACCCGTTTGCCGGGCAGATCGAGGCGCGTCTGCATGCGCTTCAGGGCGAAGAGCTTCCGCGTGAGGAATCCATCGCCTTGCTGCTCAGGCTGCTGGAGGGCCTCGCCACCCTGTTTACCAATCCGCAGTCCAACCCCTGGGCCAAGCTGATCCTGAGCGAACAGCAGTCGCCGACCCGCGCCTTCGACCTGCTGTACGAGCGTTTCATGGGGCGGTACATGGCCTTGATGGTCGAGTTGACGCGGCGCATCCGTCCGCAGGATGACACCGAACAGCTCCGCCTGTGTGTGGCCACGATTCTCGGACAGATGTTGGTGTTTCGTGCGGCCCCGGCCAGTATTTTCCGGCTGCTGGCTTGGGACAGCGTTAATCCGCAACAACTTGAAGCCATCCTCCGGCAATTGCGCCGGAATGTTCGCGCCGTTCTGGACGCGCAGGAGTAAATGATGAACAAAAAACGTGCCGCCATCCTTGTGCTGCTGATCGCGCTGGTCGCGGGAGGTGTTTGGCGGTGGCAGGGCCAGTCACCGGCCGCTTCCGGGCCGCTGCTGCTGCACGGCAATGTCGATATCCGCGAGGTCGAACTGGCTTTCCGTCAGCCGGGGCGGCTGGCCAGGCTGTTGTTCGACGAAGGGGCCAGCGTCAAACAGGGTGAATTGCTGGCGGAACTTGACGCCCGGCCTTACGAGGATGCGCTGGCGCTGGCCCGTGCCAATCGCGCCCAGGCGCAAGCCGAACTCGACAAGCTGCGCCGCGGTTCCCGCGTGCAGGAGGTCGCGCAGGCCGCCGCCGCGATGCGTCAGGCCGAGGCGGCGGCGGCCGAAGCCGAGCGCAACTTTTCCCGGCAAAGCACCCTGGCCGAAAGCGGGGCAGCCAGCGAACGCACGCTGGAGGCGGCCCGGAGCGCCCGCGAACAGGCTCGCGCCGCGCTCTCTGCCGCCGAGCAGGGCTGGCAGCTACGCAAGGAAGGTTTCCGGCAGGAGGACATCGCCGCGGCCGAAGCCCGTCTGGCCGCCGCCGAGGCCCAGTATTCACAGGCGCAAACCGCGCTGGCCGACACCCGCCTCTGCGCCCCCTCGGACGGGCTGATTTCCGCGCGGGTTCGCGAAGCGGGCAGCATGGTCACGAGCAATGCGCCGGTTTACACCCTCTCCCTGCAGGAACCGATCTACGTCCGCGCCTACGTCAGCCAGACGCAACTGACGCGTGTCCAGCCCGGGGCAGCGGTCAGCGTCAAGGCCGATGGCAATGAGGAATGGCTCAAGGGAACGGTCGGCTTCATTTCGCCGCGCGCGGAATTTACCCCGAAATCGGTCGAAACCGCCGCCCTGCGCACCGATCTCGTTTATCGCGTGCGCATTGTCCTGCCGGGTGGGGCCAGAGTGCTGCGTCAGGGGATGCCGGTTACGGTGCGGGTCGGGGAATAAATGCCCTCTGCGCCAAGCATCTGCCTGAATGGCGTGGTCAAACGCTTTCGGGGCGTCACGGCGCTCGCGGGCATTGATGCGGCGATTCTGCCGGGACGGCTGACCGGTCTTGTCGGCCCCGATGGCGCGGGAAAAACCACCTTGATGCGCCTGATGGCCGGACTGCTGCACCCCGACGCGGGCAGTATCACCGTCATGGGCTGCGATACCGTCAGCGCGCAGGATGAAATTGCCCACCTGACCGGCTACATGCCGCAGCGCTTCGGTCTGTACGAAGACCTCTCGGTCATGGAGAACCTGCGTCTTTACGCCGAACTGCGTGCCCTGCCTGCCGCGCAGCGGGCGGATACCTTTGCGCGACTCCTTGACTTCACCCGGCTCGGGCCATTTACCGCCCGGCTGGCCGGCAAGCTTTCCGGTGGCATGAAGCAGAAGCTCGGGCTGGCCTGCGCCCTGATGGCCCGCCCCAAAGTGTTGCTGCTCGACGAACCGGGCGTCGGCGTCGATCCGGTCAGCCGTCAGGATTTATGGCGCATGGTCGGCGAACTGACCGGCGAGGGCATGGCCGTGGTGTGGTCGACGGCCTATCTGGACGAGGCCGAGCAGTGCGCCACGGTGCTGCTGCTGAATGAGGGCAAGCTGGCGTTTCAGGGAACGCCGGACACCCTGAGCCAGCGTCTGCAGGGACGCTGCTACCGCCTGATCAATGCCCACGGCGACCGGCGCAAACTGCTGACGACGGCGCTGCAACTGCCTGCGGTCAGCGACGGCGTGATTCAGGGCCGCGCCCTGCGCCTGGTCTTGCGCGCAGAGGCGGTACCGGCATCGACAGAAGCGCTGGCGCAGGCAGCCGGGGCGAGCTTGCAGGCGGTCGAGCCGCATTTCGAGGACGCTTTTGTCGACCTTCTCGGCGGTGGGCCCGGCGGACATTCGGTGATTGCCGAATTGATGGCGCCGGTCAGTCTGGAAACGCCGATTGCCGTTTCCTGCCAGCAGTTGAGCAAGCGCTTTGGTCGCTTCACGGCGGCCGATACGGTCAGCCTGGAGGTTCGTCAGGGCGAAATCTTCGGCCTTCTGGGGCCGAACGGGGCCGGAAAATCGACCACTTTCAAGATGCTGTGCGGCCTGCTGCGCCCCAGCGACGGCGTGGCCCGCGTGACCGGTCTGGATCTGGCCCACGCCAGCAGTGCCGCCAAAAGCCGGATCGGATACATGGCGCAGAAATTCTCGCTCTACAACCTGTTGTCGGTGCGCCAGAACCTCGAATTTTCGGCGGGTGTCTATGGGCTGTCCGGGGCGCTTCGGGCGCAGCGCATCGACGAAATGATCGAAGCCTTCGAACTGCAACGCTTTCTCGACGCTGCGCCGGATGATCTGTCGCTCGGCTACAGGCAGCGGCTGGCACTGGCCTGTGCGGTCATGCACCGCCCTTCGGTGCTGTTTCTCGACGAGCCGACTTCGGGCGTCGATCCGATCACCCGGCGCGAATTCTGGACGCACATCAACGGCCTGGTGCATAAGGGCGTGACCGTCATGGTGACCACCCATTTCATGGATGAGGCCGAATACTGCGACCGCGTGGCGCTGATGTACCGCGCCCGGGTGATCGCGCTGGATACGCCGGATGCGCTGAAAGCCCGCGTGGCGCGGGATGGCGAACACGAACCGACGATGGAAGAAGCCTTCATCGGTCTGATCGAAGCGGTGGAGGCGGAAAGAGAGGCCGGGCAGGGAAGGGAGAAGGGGGAAGGGGAAAGGGATGTAAGGCAGGGAAGGGCGAAGGGCGAAGGGCGAAGGGAAACCTCCGCAGTTCATTCCCCTCCCCGCAAATTCAGTCTCCGCCGCCTGCTGGCCATCGTGCGCAAGGAAAGCCTGCAGGCCCTGCGCGACCCGTCCACCCTGCTGGTGGCGGTCGTCCTGCCGGTGCTGATGCTGTTCCTGTTTGCCTACGCGGTATCGCTGGATACGCGGCAGGTGCCGATCGCCATCGTGCTCGAATCGGATGGTGAGGCCGCGCAATCGCTGGCGGCGGCTTTCGCCGGCAGCCGCTATTTTTCCGTGACCCCGGCACGCGACCGGCGCGAAGTCGAAGGCGAGGTCCAGGCCGGGCGCCTGCGCGCCTATGCGGTCATTCCGGAAGATTTCCCCCGGCACCTGGCCCAGGGGAAAACGGCGGGCCTCGTGCAGATCATTACCGACGGCACCCAGCCCAACACCGCGACCTTTGTCGCTGCCTACGCGCAGGGCGTGGTCAGCCTCTGGCTGGCCTCGCGGACAGGCCAGCAAGGCCCGCCGCCCATCGTCTGGCAGCCGCGCTTCTGGTTCAATCCGGAAATCGAAAGCCACCGGGCGATGGTGCCCGGCGCGCTGGCGATCATCATGACCATGATCGGCACCCTGCTGACTGCCCTGGTCATCGCCCGCGAATGGGAGCGCGGCACGATGGAAGGCTTGTTTTCCACCCCGGCGAGCATTCCCGAAATCCTGTTCGGCAAGCTGCTGCCCTA
>CAYMYD010000175.1:0-5598 GCA_964394535.1 uncultured Propionivibrio sp.
GTCTATCTGGTCGCTTCGCTGGCGACGGCGGTTGCGGTGACGCAGGCCGGGTCGATCGGCTTCGTCGGACTGATCGTGCCGCACCTCGTCCGCCTGGCTGTCGGCAATGACCAGCGCCTGCTGCTGCCCGCTTCGGTGCTGGCGGGCGGCACGCTGCTGGTGCTGGCGGATACCCTGGCGCGTAGCGTCATCGCGCCGCAGCAACTGCCCGTCGGCGTGCTGACTGCGCTGATCGGTGTCCCGGCCTTTTTGCTCTTGCTGGCACGGGATGCACGGACAAAATGACCACACACACCGCCCCGGGCGGCACGCCCCCTTTGCTCGAAACCCGACGACTGACTGTCGGCATCGGCGAGCGTGTGTTTTGTCGTGCGCTTGATCTGGCCTTGCATCCGGGCGAGTGTCTGGCGGTTCTCGGGCGCAACGGGAGCGGCAAATCAACACTGCTGTCGGTGCTGGCCGGGGTGCGTGCGGCGCAGGGAGGCGAGGTGCTGATTGACGGCGCAACGTATGCCCACTGGGGCATCCGGCGCAGTGCGCTGATCCGCGGTTGGCTGCCACAGGCAGGGCAGGACGCCTTTGCCTCGACGGTGCTGGAAACGGCGCTCACCGGCAGACATCCGCACCTCGATCGCTGGAGTTGGGAAAGCGAAAGTGATGCGCGTATCGTCCGTGAGGCCTTGGCTGCGGTCGATCTGGCGGCGTTCGAGCAGCGTGATGTGCGCACTCTCTCCGGAGGAGAACGTCAGCGTCTGGCGATTGCCACCTTGCTGACCCAGCAGCCGAAACTGCTGCTGCTTGACGAGCCCATCACCTGGCTTGACCTCAAACACCAGATCGCCATGCTCGAACTGTTCGCGGAGTGCGCCAGAAAACAAGGCGTCGCCGTCGTCATGGTGTTGCACGACCCATCGCTGGCCTGGCGCTTCTGCGACCGCTCCCTGCTCATCTACGGCGACGGTCAGGCCGAAACCGGCCCGACCCAAAGCCTGTTGAGTGCCGAAAAACTTTCCTTGTTGTTCCAGCACCCCTTGCAGGCGCTGGAGCATGAAGGCAAAACGAGCTTCGTCCCGGCCTGAGCCGTCTGGCATCACCGGCCCTTCTCCGGCAATCGCATGGCACTCATGCGCTTGCTCTTCAGGCTGTTAGAATAGATGCCTGCGGTATGCGCAGCGTGTCGCCTGAAAATGCTTCCGGGAGAGGGTGCGGTGATCATTAGCGGATTCCTGACGAAAAAGCTGGAAATCGAACTGGACAAAGCGCACCAGGGTGCAGCAGCGGATCCCTCGTTTGAGGTCAACGGCAAAAAAATCTGCTTCCATGACTTGTTCCAGCTCGAAGAAATTCAGCGTGTCCAGGATGAGTTTTCGGCGGCTACCCGCGTTGCCTCGATCATCACCCACCCCGATGGCACACCGATCACCCGGACAAGCAACTTCACCCGCTTCTGCAATCTGGTCCGGAGCACCCAAAAAGGCTGCGCCAACTGTCAGCATTCCGATGCCATTCTCGGCAGTCCGCAGGCCGACGGCCCCCAGGTTCAGTTATGCATGAGTGGTGGCTTGTGGGATGCCGGAGCCAGCATCATCGTTGCCGGCCATCACCTTGCCAACTGGCTGGTCGGGCAGGTACGTGACGACAGCCAGCAGGAAGATCGCATACGTGCCTATGCGCACGAGATCGGCGTGGACGAGTCCTCACTCCTCGACGCTTTTCAGGAAGTTCCGGCGATGTCGGAGGCGCAGTTCCACAAGGTGGCCAGCGCCCTCCATACACTGGCCCGGCAGTTGTCGATGGGCGCCTACCAGAACCTGCTGCAAGCCCGCGTCATTGCCGAGCGACAACGCGCCGAAGAACATCTCAATGCCAGCAAGCTGTTGCAGAGCGCGCTGTTCCGCGCCTTCCCCGATCTGGTCTGGATGAAAGACCCGCAGGGCGTTTACATGGCCTGCAACCAGCGTGTCGAAAGCCTTTACGGGCGTAGCGAAAGCGAGATCGTCGGCAAGACGGATTATGACCTTGTCGACAAGGAACTCGCCGATTTCTTCCGCCTGAAGGATCAGCAGGCAGCCGAAAAAGGCGGCCTCAGCCGCAATGAAGAGAAGGTCATTTTTGCCAGTGATGGTCACCAGGAACTGCTGGAAACCAGCAAGACGCCAATTTTTGACGAGCAGCGCCGCCTGATCGGCATTCTTGGTGTCGGCCACGACATCACCCAGCGCAAGGCCGCAGAAGCCGAACTTGAACTACATCGCCACCATCTGGAAAAACTGGTCGAGACCCGCACCCGGGATCTGGCACTGGCACTGGCCGCTGCCGAATCGGCCAGTCGCGCCAAGAGTTTTTTCCTGGCCAACATGAGCCACGAAATCCGGACACCGATGAATGCCATCCTGGGCATGGCCAAGCTGCTCCGACGGACGGCTGCCACACCGATTGATGCCGAACGGCTTGACAAGATCGGTAGCGCCGGAGAGCACCTGCTGGGCATCATCAACTCCATCCTCGACCTGTCCAAGATCGAAGCCGGGAAATTCATCCTCGACGACATGCCGGTCAATATCGGCGCCCTGTTCGCCAATGCCATCTCGATCATCACCGAACGCCTGCAGAGCAAAGGATTGGCCTTGCATACCGAGCGCGATGATTTCCCGAACGATCTGCGGGGTGACGCCATCCGCTTGCAACAGGCCCTGCTCAACTACCTGACCAACGCGGTCAAATTCACCGAGCAGGGGTCGATCACCCTGCGCGCCCGGAACCTGGAGTCAAACACGGATTCCGTGCTGCTCCGCTTTGAGGTCAGCGACACCGGCATCGGCATTGCGGCAGACGCCCAGGAACGTCTCTTTTCAGCTTTCGAACAGGCCGACAACTCGACGACACGCCAATACGGCGGAACCGGTCTGGGCCTGGCCATCACCCGCCGACTGGCCGAACTGATGGGCGGCGAGGCCGGTGTCGAAAGCGAGCCGGGCGTCGGCAGCACCTTCTGGTTCTCTGCCCGCTTGCGGCGCGGCACGGACGCTTTCCCCGGCACAACAAGCGGCAAGAATAATGCAGAAGCTCTGCTGCGTGAGCGTCATGCCGGACAACGCATCCTGCTGGTCGATGACGAACCTATCAATCTCGAAGTCAGCTATTTCTTCCTCGACAGCGTCGGACTTCATGTGGAAACTGCCGAGAATGGTCAAGAGGCGCTGGAAAAAGCGCAGTCCGGGAATTTCGCGCTGGTGCTGATGGACATGCAGATGCCTGTTCTCGATGGCCTGGAGGCAACCCGCCAGATTCGTGAACTGCCGGGGTGGAAATGGGTGCCGATTCTGGCCATGACCGCCAACGCCTTCGCCGAAGACAAGTTGCGCTGCATCGACGCCGGAATGAATGATCACATCATCAAGCCCTTCGATCCCGAACTGTTTTTCGCGACCATTCTGCGCTGGCTGGATCGGGGCACGACCCGCTGAGCCTGATGCCCTCCTGGGCATCCTGACCTTTTGTGGCGAGGTTTTCAGGCTGAATCAGCCTTCATGCTGCTGACAAGGCAGCATCTTGCGGGCCTGCTCGAAGTTGAACTGGCGCATCTGGGCGGCGAAGCTTTCGTAATGCTCGCCCAGCAAGCCGCGCAGTACGGTGGCCTTGTCTTCGAGGACGACCAAGGCCTGTGTGTCGTTTTCGGCCAGCAGCCGATCCAGGCGTTCAAGCAATGCACGACAGAGATGCGGATCGGCAATGACTGCCGCTGTCCTTGGCGCTTGCACGGCAGGTGGTGGCAGGACTGCTTTCAGCGCGGAAAATTCGTTGTCGATTGCCCCCATGAGCGGCAGCATTTCAGCAAGTTCGTGCTTTTCTGCCGATTCAGTGCGCAAACGGCCAAGCAGTTTTTCAGCATGCCCGGCCAAAGCCCTGGCGCCCAGTGTCGCCCCGGTTCCCTTGAGGGTATGGACGATGTGCCGGGCCGTCGGGAAATCATCGCGTTCGATACTTTCAGCGAATTTCGCCATGTCGCCCGCGTGCGCTGCGACAAAACGTTCGAGCAAGGCCAGATAGCGCTTCTCGTTACCAAGCAGTGAGACAAGGCCGCGCTGCGTATCCATTCCCGGCAGGGTCGACAGGGTGGCAATGGTGGCCGCCTCCCCGGGGGGCGGCCCGGAGGCCAGTGGACGTGACGTATCAGGCAGCGTTTGATCAACCACCGGCGCCTGGCTTACCGAGCTATCGCCCTGCACTTGCCCGCCTTCAGCCGTCGCGTCTGCTCTGACACTCAGCCACAACAGGATATTGCGGTAGAGGGTGTCAGGCTGGAACGGTTTGCTGATGAAGTCGTTCATCCCGGCTTCTTCACAGGCGATACGATCCTCGTCAAAGGCATTGGCCGTCATCGCCAGAATCGGGACGTCCGCCTTGCCGGGCAAGGCGCGAATCATCCGGGTGGCTTCGAGGCCGTCCATCTTCGGCATCTGGATGTCCATCAGCACCAGGTCATAGCACTTGTTACGCACCTTTTCCACGGCCTGCAAACCATCCCTGGCCATATCGGCATCCAGACCGACAGCCAGCAGGAGGTCCAGCGCGACTTCGCGGTTGATCTCCTGGTCATCCACCAGCAGGACGCGCGCGCCACGGTGTTTCTGGCGCAACTGCTGCTCCGCATTGGCACCCGCATCGCTACCAGGCTGCGCAACGTGGGCACGCCCATGCTGTAAACGGGCAGTGAACCAGAAGGTACTCCCTTCTCCGGGCTGACTGCTGACCCCCACTTCGCCGCCCATCAGGCGCGCCAGTCGCCGGGAGATCGCCAATCCAAGACCGGTTCCGCCATATTTCCGGGTCGTCGAAACATCGCTCTGTTCGAAAGCCTGAAAGATCCGGGTGATTTTTTCCGGAGGAATGCCGATGCCGGTATCGGAAACCTCAAAATGAATTAACAAGGTTTCACCCGCATCCTCGAGCACCCTGGCACGCAGTGTGATTGACCCGGCTTCGGTGAATTTGACCGCGTTGCTGGCAAAATTGAGCAACGTCTGCCGCAGGCGGGTCGGATCACCATACAGCCAGGGGGGCGCATCTCCGGAATCGGTTTCGATCCGCAAGCCCTTTTCGCGGGCCGACTGCCCGATGATCGCGGCAACGCTGTCGAGCACGGCGGACAGCGGGAAATCAGTATTTTCCAGCGACAGGCGATCCGCCTCGATCTTCGAGAGATCGAGAATGTCGTTGATGATCGACAGCAGGTGTCGCCCGGCGTTGTCGATCTTGTTCAGCCGGTCATGGAACACTTGGGGCGAAGAGCCACTGCGCAGCAGGTGCGTGAGCCCGAGGATGGCGTTGAGCGGGGTACGAATCTCATGGCTCATGTTGGCGAGAAAAGCGCCTTTGGCCTGGTTTGCCGCCTCCGCCTGCTGCTGCGCGAGCAGCATCTGCCGGGTACGTTGTTCGACCTGTTGCTCCAGATGATGGCGATAACGGTCCAGTTCTTCGCCCATCCGTTTCTTTTCGGTGATGTCTTCCTGGATGCTGACGAAATGAGTGATTTTTCCATACTCGTCGCGCAAGGGCGTAATCAGGGCAAAACTCACCTTTTCATCGCCGTCTTTG
>CAYMYD010000176.1:0-5583 GCA_964394535.1 uncultured Propionivibrio sp.
TGGTCTATTCGGCGGGTGACCGGGTGCAGCGCAAGCTGGCCTACGCCATCGTCGATGAAGTTGACTCGATCCTGATCGACGAGGCGCGCACGCCGTTGATCATCTCCGGCCAGGCCGAAGACCATACCGATCTCTACGTGCGCATGAACCAGGTCGCGCCGATGCTCACGCGCTGCGCGGAAGAAAACGGCCCCGGCGATTACTGGGTCGACGAAAAGGCGCATCAGGTGCTGCTCTCCGAAGCCGGTTACGAGCACGCCGAGGAGGTGTTGACCCGCGTCGGCCTGTTGCCGGAAGGTTCCAGCCTCTATGCCGCCTCGAACATCCTGCTGATCCACCACCTTTACGCCGCCCTGCGCGCGCACACCCTGTTCCTCAAGGATCAGCAATACGTCGTGCAGAACGGCGAAGTGGTCATCGTTGACGAATTCACCGGCCGCCTGATGAGCGGGCGGCGCTGGTCGGACGGCCTGCATCAGGCGGTCGAGGCCAAGGAAGGCGTGGCGATCCAGAACGAGAACCAGACCCTGGCCTCGATCACCTTCCAGAACTATTTCCGCATGTACGGCAAACTGGCCGGCATGACCGGCACGGCCGATACCGAAGCCTACGAATTCCAGCAGATCTACGGGCTGGAAACGGTGGTCATCCCGACCAATCTGCCGATGGTGCGGATCGATCACAACGACCAGATTTTCCGCACCGCCGACGAAAAATACGCGGCGATTCTTGCCGACATCAAGGACTGCCGAAAGCGCGGCCAGCCGGTGCTGGTCGGTACGACCTCGATTGAAAATTCCGAACTGCTGTCGGGCCTGCTCGACAAGGAAAAGCTGCCGCATCAGGTGCTGAACGCCAAGCAGCACGCCCGCGAAGCCGAAATCGTCAAGGATGCCGGACGGCCGGGAATGATCACCATCGCCACCAACATGGCCGGTCGCGGTACCGACATCGTGCTTGGCGGCAACCCCAACAAGGCGATCGAGGCGCTGGCGAACGACGAGGCACTGGACGCGGCAGAAAAGGAAAAGCGTATCAGCGAATTGCGCGCCGCCTGGCAGAAACTGCACGATCAGGTCGTCGCCGCCGGGGGGCTGCACATCATCGGCTCCGAACGTCACGAATCACGGCGGATCGACAACCAGTTGCGGGGCCGTTCCGGGCGTCAGGGTGATCCGGGCTCCTCGCGCTTCTATCTCGCACTCGACGATTCCCTGCTGCGCATTTTTGCCGGTGAGCGGCTGAAATCGATCATGGAACGCCTGAAGATGCCCGAAGGCGAGCCGATCGAGCACCCGCTGGTATCACGCTCGCTTGAGTCGGCGCAGCGCAAGGTCGAAGGCCGTAACTTCGATATCCGCAAACAACTGCTCGAATACGACGACGTGGCCAATGACCAGCGCAAGGTGATCTACAGCCAGCGCAGCGAGCTCATTGAAACCGAGGACATCACCGAGACGATCACCGCCATGCGCCAGAGCGTGATCGCCGACATCTTCCACCGCTTCGTGCCAATCGACAGCGTCGAGGAACAATGGGAGCTGTCGTCGCTGGAAAACGACCTCAATTCGACCCTGCTGCTGTCGGTGCCTGTTGTCGAATGGTTCAAGAATGAACCGGCGCTTGCTGCTGACGACATGCTGCGCCGCATCATTGATCAGGCCGATGCCGCCTACCAGGCCAAGGTCGAACTGGTGGGCGCCGAAACCTTCCACCCCTTCGAGCGCAACGTCATGCTGCAGACGCTCGACACGCACTGGCGTGAGCATCTGGCGGCGCTTGACCACCTGCGTCAGGGCATCCACCTGCGCGGTTACGCACAGAAGAATCCCAAGCAGGAATACAAGCGCGAAGCCTTCGAACTGTTCCAGCGTCTGCTCGACAGCGTGCGCCTGAGCGTCACGCGCATGCTGATGACCGTGCAGGTGCGTACCGAGGAAGTCGAGGAAGCGCCGCCGCCCCGTCCTGTCGTGCAGAACGTGCAATATCACCACGCCAACTACGAGGAGGCGCTTGGCAGTCGCGAGGACGAAGCCCAGCAGCCGATGCGCGCCAGCCCGAAAATCGGCCGTAATGACCCCTGCCCCTGTGGATCGGGGAAAAAGTACAAGCAGTGCCACGGAAAGTTGTCTTGAAAATACAGTGAGGAGCAAACCTTTTCCTTCTTCTCCTTTCTCTCCCAAGGAGCCGTCATGACTGTCAATTACGCTACGCCTTCTCCTGAACACCTGTATCCGGTTGCCGGAGTACGGCTGGGGCTGGCAGAAGCCGGTATCCGCAAGGCCAACCGGCGTGATCTCACCCTGCTGGCGCTGGATCCGGGCTGTACGGTCGCCGGGGTGTTCACGCAGAACCGTTTCTGTGCTGCGCCGGTACATCTTTGCCGCAAGCATCTGGAAAGTGGTCAGGAAATCCGTGCGCTGATCATCAACACCGGCATCGCCAACGCCGGTACCGGCGAACCGGGCATGCAGGCTGCGCAAGCAACTTGTGAGGCCGTGGGCAAACTACTGGGCGTGGGCGCGCAACAGGTCCTGCCGTTTTCGACCGGCGTGATCCTTGAGCCGCTGCCGGTCGATCGACTGGTGGCCGGGCTGCCTGCCTGCCAGGCGGCGCTGGAAACCGATAACTGGTACGCCGCCGCGCACGGCATCATGACCACCGACACCGTCGCCAAGGCCGCTTCACGGCGCGTGACGATCGACGGCAAAACGGTCTCCGTGACCGGCATCAGCAAGGGTGCCGGGATGATCCGCCCGAACATGGCGACGATGCTCGGCTTTGTCGCCACCGATGCCGGGATCGCCGAACCGCTACTGCGCCAACTGGTGCGCGAAGCGGCGGACGAGTCCTTCAACTGCATTACCGTCGATGGCGACACCTCGACCAACGACTCCTTCATCCTGATTGCCAGCGGCCAGTCCGGCGCGCGTTTCGCCGATGCCAGCGCACCGGGCTACGCCGTGCTGCGTCAGGCGGTGATCGATGTTGCCTGCGAACTCGCCCAGGCGATCATCCGCGATGGCGAGGGGGCAACCAAGTTCATCACCATTGCCGTGGAAGGTGGCAGGAGCCACGAGGAATGCAAGCAGATCGGCTACGCCATCGGCCACTCGCCGTTGATCAAGACCGCCTTCTTTGCCTCCGACCCCAATCTTGGACGCATTCTGGCGGCAATCGGTTACGCCGGGGTCGCCGATCTGGACGTTGATCGGGTGCGTGTCTGGCTGGGCAGTCATGGAGAAGAAACACTCGTCGCCGAAAATGGCGGGCGTGCCGCCTTGTACCGCGAGGAAGACGGCGCACGTATCATGAAAGCCGCAGAAATTACCGTGCGTGTTGACCTCGGGCGCGGCCCGGCCAGCGGCAAGGTCTATAGCTGCGATTTTTCTTACGATTACGTCAAGATCAACGCCGAATACCGGAGTTGACCATTCAACCGCTACATTCCTGAACTCTTTACGAAGGAGCTCCATGAACCGTCACACCAAGATTGTCGCCACCCTGGGCCCGGCCTCCAACGACCCGCAAACGCTTGAAACGCTGATTCGTAGCGGTGTCGATGTCTTTCGCCTCAACTTCTCGCACGGTCGGGCCGAAGACCACGTCACGCTGACCGCCACGGTGCGTGAAGTCGCCGCCCGGGTCGGTCGTCCGATCGGTATTCTGGCCGACCTGCAGGGGCCGAAAATCCGCGTGAGCAAATTCGAGAACGGCAGGATCACCCTGGAAAACGGCGATCATTTTATCCTTGATGCCCAGTGCGAACTCGGCACTCAGGAACGCGCCGGACTCGATTACAAGAACCTGCCGAAAGACGTGAAAGGTGGCGACACCCTGTTGCTCGACGATGGCCGCATCGTGCTGCAGGTCGTGCGTGTGGCCGGGAGCGAAATCCATACCGTGGTGCGCCACGGCGGCGAGCTCTCCAACAACAAGGGCATCAACCGGCAGGGCGGTGGCCTGTCCGCCCCGGCGCTGACGGCCAAGGACATGGACGACATCAAGACGGCGGCGCTGATCGGTGCCGACTTCCTGGCCGTCTCCTTCCCCAAGAGCGCCTCGGACATGTATATGGCGCGCCAGTTGATGCTGGCCGCAGGCGGTCATGCCCTGACCATCGCCAAGATCGAACGGGTCGAGGCGGTGGCGGCGCTGGCAGAAATCCTGGATTCTTCCGACGGCCTGATGGTAGCCCGTGGCGATCTGGCCGTCGAAGTCGGTGACGCCGCCGTGCCCTCGCTGCAAAAACGCATGATCCGCATGGCACGCGAACAGAACAAGCTGGCGATCACCGCCACCCAGATGATGGAGTCGATGATTTACGCGCCGACACCGACCCGCGCCGAAGTCTCCGACGTGGCCAATGCCGTCCTCGATGGCACCGACGCGGTCATGCTGTCCGCTGAAACTGCCGTCGGCAGCTATCCGGTGCAGACTGTCGAATCGATGGCGCGCATCTGTTACGCGGCCGAAAAATCGATGCAGATCACGCTGGACCGCGAGTTCCTCGACCGGATTTTTACCCGCATCGACCAGTCGATTGCCATGTCGGCGCTGTTTGCTGCCTATCACCTCAACGTCAAGGCGGTCGCCGCGCTGACCACTTCCGGATCGACCGCGCTGTGGCTGAGCCGCCTGAATTGCGGCATCCCGATTTTCGCGCTGACCCCGGAGGCCATTTCACATACCAAGATGACCCTGTTCCGCGAAGTCACGCCCTTGCTCATCCAGGACTTCCGCGACAATTCCAGCGCCATGCGCCGCAACGTCGAACAGCGCCTGATCGATGCGGGCGCTGTCACCAGAGGCGATTTGATCGTGCTGATCTACGGCGAACTGCACGGCACTTCCGGTGGCACCAATACCATGACCATCGTGCGCGTCGGCGAAGAATAAAATCTTCCGGAAGCGTACACTAAGACTTTCAAACTTTAACTCGTCAAACCAAGGAGAAGACCATGCCCCTCGTATCCCTGCGCCAACTGCTCGATCATGCCGCCGAACACAGCTACGGCTTGCCCGCCTTCAACGTCAACAACATGGAACAGGTCTGCGCCATCATGGACGCCGCCAGTGCGCTTGATGCACCGGTGATCATGCAGGCCTCGGCCGGTGCGCGCAAATACGCCGGTGAAGCCTTTCTGCGCCACCAGATCCTGGCGGCCATCGAAGCCTACCCGAACATCCCCATCGTCATGCACCAGGACCACGGTCAGTCGCCGGCCATCTGTATGGCGGCGATCCGCTCCGGCTTCTCGTCGGTGATGATGGACGGTTCGCTCGAAGCCGACGGCAAGACCGTGGCCTCCTTCGAATACAACGTCGCCACGACGAAGAAGGTTGTCGAATTCGCCCACGCCATCGGCGTCTCGGTGGAAGGCGAACTCGGTGTTCTGGGCTCGCTCGAAACGATGAAGGGCGACAAGGAAGACGGCCACGGTGCCGAAGGCACGATGACCCGTGAGCAACTGCTCACCAACGTCGAACAGGCCGCCGAATTCGTCAAGCAGACCAACTGCGACGCGCTGGCCATCGCCATCGGCACCAGCCACGGCGCCTACAAGTTCACCAAGAAGCCCA
>CAYMYD010000177.1:0-5550 GCA_964394535.1 uncultured Propionivibrio sp.
CGCTGTTCCATGCGCGCCTGTCGGGCCTGGATCAGCGGCTGTCTGGCTTGCAGGACAGGAGCAAGATCCAGTGGCCGCTTTTCTCCGCCGAGAAGCGCCTGTCGGTCGATCAGATCAATCCGCCGTCCGGAAAGACGTACCCACAGCAGGTCACCACTTTCCAGCGCACCGATACCGCCGCCAACATAGGCTTCGGGAGCGACATGACCGATACACGCACCTTTGCTCACGCCGGAATAACGCCCGTCGGTCATCAGGATTGATGATTTTTCGATCACTCCGTGATGACGCAGACTCTGGCTCGGGGCGAACATTTCCGGCATGCCGAACGCCGCCGGCCCCTGCCCGGCAATGACGAAGGCAAAGGCCAGCGTACCGTCGAGAATCATCGTGGCCGCATCAGCCTCCCCTGCCCCGCCATTGACACGACGAATCGCCGCCAGCAGTTCCGGCGTCAGCCCCGGCAGGGCCGCCAATCGCGCCGAGAGATCGGACGCGTGCAACTCCTCGCTGCACGCTGCTTCGTTTTCGTAATAGCGGACAACAAAAACCCGGTCGTCAAAGCGCTGGTACATGCCGGTCGACATGCCGGAAACCTTGAGCGTACAGGAGGAAAAGAAGTTGCCGCGCAGGATGTCGGTGCCGGAAATATCGCGCACCGGATGGATACGGATGATCGACTTCTCCTGCGGCAGTTCCGGGGAAACGGCTGCGGGGAGAGCCGCCACCCGTTCGCCCCAGGTCTGGCCGGAGATCGTTGGCGCGTCCCAGTCCATCGCGATACCGAGATCCCCGAGCACCCGGAACAGACTGCTCATGCCGTGATGCAGCCCGGCCTGCGCCTGTTGTGCCAATACGAAGGTATCGCGCCCTTCGGTCAGGCTGTGCGCGAAGATGTCGGGAACCGGCGTGGTGGCACGAATGCGCTCATAGTCGAACAGGGAGACATCAAATCCGGCGTGGCGCATCACGCAGGGCATGTGCAGCATCAGATTGCTCGAACTGCCGGTGGCGTTATGGATGCGCACGGCATTGGCGTAATTCTTTTTGAGCAACTCGCAAACCGCATACGCCGGCCGGTTGATGACCCGGAAAAGCTGGTCGATATTGCGCGCCACCAGCGCCGTCGATGCTTCACCCAGCAACAATTCGGCCTCGGCCGGCACAAAACCGAGCGCCGACACCAGGGTGCGCGATGAATTTCCGCTGCCATTGAAGGCGCAAATGCCGCCGCCTTCGTCGCAGGTCGCGGCTGCCAGTTCATCGAGAATTTCGTCGGCCTGCGCCCGGCTCGTCAGCCCCCCGCTCACGGCACGGTCAAGCTGCCCGAGGAAAGCCTCGTCCGACGCGCACTGGAGAATGTAATGGCAGTTTTCTTCAATGTCGTCAGCCAGTTGTGAATCACCGGCACGGCGGGCGGCGTCCTGGACCGCCTGCAGTTTTTCACGCGTGGCGGCAGGAATGCTGCCTCCTTTGAGGACGTGCGAAGGGACAAACATCGCCCACAGCGGTGCCGACCCGCGTTCCGGCTGACGCCGTGCACGATCTGCCGCCGCCAGGCCGGAGAGGATGCCGGTCGGCGTCTTGTCACAACCGGAGAGCACATAGGCCGCGTGGTAGTCATGCCCCTCGACGTTGATATTCACCGCCATCGCCGTGTGATTGCGCGAAGCGAGCGAATAGCTCTGACCGATATTGCTTTGCGCCGTCCCGTCGCAGATCACCGGAACGCCAAAGGCGAAAGGAACCCCGCCGTTCTGCCAGACCCGCGCCGCCGCCCGCAGCACATGCTCGTAATCGAGCAGATGCGCCGGATGATCGAAGGAGCCATGAATGATGCCGATCCGGGGCCGGTTGCTCACCAGCCGTGCCACGATCCTGGGCTGGGAATAATCGCCCAGACCGGCAAAACCATTCTCGGAACGCAGCAGGCGGTCAGCGCGTTCCAGCAGGGCACGTACCGTGATCGGCTCGTTGGCCAGCCCCTGGATGCAGGAGCGGTAGGGATTGAAGCGGGCTTCGACAAAAAGCCCGGAAAATTCGGGGTTGACTGGATGGCTCACGTTTTGGCTTTCATGTTCTGCTGAGGAAGAAATATTGTCCCATCATACTGACCGGGTTATACTATAACTCTGTTGACATTGTACCCAAACAAGTGGCAAACTGTCTTAATACTAATCCCATAAAAACCCCCACAGGAGGCAATCATGAGCAATAAACCCGACTTCATTCCTGCGCCCAAACAAGGCGCTCTCGACTTTGTTGCGCTGGGTGCCCTCATTCACCGCCTGGATACCGGCGTCCTGCCTTTCCGCAAGGCCAGTGAGTGCAAAATCCACATCAGTGGTGGCGAATACAACTGTGCGGCCAACCTCTCCGACTGTTTTGGTCTCAACACCGGCGTCGTTTCGGCGATGGTTGACTACCCGGTCGGCGAAATGATCGACAGCAATGTGCGCGCCATGGGCGTCAAATCCTTCTACAAGCACTTTGCCCACAATGGCGTGAACGGGCCGAACATGGCTACCGTGTTCAGTGATCGTGGCCAGGGTGTGCGTCCGCCGGTGGTTTTCTACAATCGCGCCAATGAAGCAGCCGGCCTGCTGAAGGCGGGCGATTTCGACTGGGCTTCCATTTTTGCCAACGGTGTGCGCTGGTTCCATAGCGGTGGCATTTTTGCCGCACTCTCGCCGACCACGCCGGAAGTCATCATCGAAGGCATGAAGGCCGCCAAGGCTGCGGGTGCCGTGGTCTCCTTCGACCTCAATTTCCGCGCCAAGCTGTGGAACATCCTCGGCGGCGAAAAACAGGCCGTCGAAGTGCTGGATCGCATCCTCAAGCACGTCGACGTCATTGTCGGCAACGAGGAAGACCTGCAAAAGAGCCTCGGCGTCGCCGGGCCGGAAGTCGAAGCCAAATCGAAACTTGACCCCACGGCCTTCTTCGGCATGATCAAGCAGGTCATCGCCAAACATCCGCAGGTCAAGGTGGTTGCCACCACGCTGCGCGAAGTGCATTCGACCAACCGCCACGACTGGAGCGCCGTCGCCTGGGTACAGGGCCAGACCTACGTGGCACCGACCACCGCGCTTGATGTGCATGACCGTATCGGCGGTGGCGACGGTTTTGCCTCCGGCTTCTTCTACGGCCTGCTCTCTGGCGAAGACCCGCAAACTGCGTTGAAACTCGGCTGGGCGCACGGTGCCCTGCTAACCACCTTCCCCGGCGATACAACCATGGCCTCGCTGGCCGAAGTCCGCGCTTTCGCCGATGGCGGCTCGGCACGAGTCCAACGCTAAACGCGCATTTCAGCGCCGACTTGCTCACAGCATCCAGGTAGCGTCGGCGCTGGCAGTTCGCTCGGAGAGGTAACACATGACCAAAACCATCAGACTGGTCGAAATTTTCGGCAAACAGATCGCCCAAGGGGATTACGCTCCGGGTTCGGCTCTGCCTTCCGAGGCAGAGTTATGCGAGCGTTTCAGCGTTTCACGCAATGTCATGCGTGAGGTCATCAAGGTGCTTGCCACCAAGCGCCTGATCGACGCCCAGCCACATCGCGGCCTGCTGGTCATGCCGCGCGAACAGTGGAACTACCTCGACGCCGACGTGCTTTCCTGGGCGCTGGGGAAGGAAGAAGACCCGGAGCTGATCCGCTCCCTGCTGGATGTGCGTAGCCTGATCGAGCCAACCATTTCGCGCTGGGCGGCCGAACGCGCCACTGCGGTCGATCTGGTCGCCATCGAGGCCGGTTTCAACGCCATGAAAGAAAACTGCCAGGATCCGCACGCCTTTCACGAAGCCGATATCGCCTTTCACAAGGCCATTCTGGCCGCGACGCACAATGTCGTCATCCAGCAATTGAGCGATGCCATCAGCGCCCTGCAGCGTACCATTTTCGGCAAGACCTTCCTGACCGAAGCGCACCACATGGAACTGACCATCGAGGAACACCGCGCACTGTTCGACGCCATCTGGCGCAAGGAGCCTCTACTGGCAGAGCAGGCCAGTCACAAGATGGTCAATCGCACAGAAAACCGTGCCCGAAAAGAAAAAGACTCACCGGTTCATCAGGCGGCCTGACACCGCACTACAGTTACAGAACAATCAGCTTCTAACGTTTTACCCGGGTGGTCAAACTTCAGCCTACCCGTTTCTTAGCAACCCCACATCAGGAGAATCAAGCATGAAAAGAACGATCTTCAAGCAACTCGCCATCGCTGCCGCGCTTGGCACGCTGGCCGTCGGTAGCGCCTTTGCGGCCGTCACCGCCCGCCTGGGCCACGCCATGCCGGAAAGCCATCCGCAAGCCACGGCGATGAACAAGTTTGCCGAACTCGCCGGCAAGTACACCAACAACAACGTGCAGATCAAGGTCTTCCACAGCGCCCTGCTCGGTAGCGACGAGAAGATGCTGCAAGCCGTCCAGTCCGGCACGCAGGAGTTCTACATGGGCACCCTGCAGCCGCTGTCGACCCGCATCAAGGAAATCCAGGTCTGGGATCTGCCCTTCCTGTTCGCCAACACCAAGGAAGTCTATGCGGTGCTGGACGGCCCGGCGATGAAAAAAATCTTCAAGCAGATGGAGCCGACCGGCCTCATCGGTCTGACCTACACCGGCATTGGCTTCCGTAACCTCTCCAACAGCAAGCACCCGGTTACCAAGCTTGAAGACATCAAGGGGCTCAAGGTTCGCGTGATGGCCAACCCGGTCGCGCTGGAAACCTGGAAGACCCTCGAAGCCAACGCTGTGCCGATGGCTTTCTCGGAAGTGTTCACCGCGCTGGAAATCAAGGCCATCGACGGTCAGGAAAACCCGCTGATCCACATGTACGCCAACAAGATGCAGGAAGTACAGAAGTTCATCTCGCTGACCAACCACGTGTACACCACGGTGGCCATCGTCGCCTCGAAGAAGTTCTGGGACGGCCTCTCCGATGCCGACAAGCAGGGTCTGCAAAAGGCAGCGACCGAAGCCGGTCTGCTCCAGCGCCAACTGCTTGACGAAGGCGACAAGGAAGTCGTCGCCAAGTTCGAGAAGGCCGGCGTCAAGGTCAACGCCGTTTCCGCCGAAGAACTGAAGCGCATCCAGGACAAGCTGAAGCCCGTCACGGCCAAGTTCGCCCCGCAGATCGGTGAAGACTTCCTGAAGGAATTCAACGCTGAAATCGAAAAGGCTCGCGCCGCCAAGTAGTCACACCCGGATATCAAAGGGGCCTCGGCCCCTTTGCTGTACATGAAATATGAAAGGTGAGATGTGCGCCTGAGCTTATGCAGGGCTTCCACATTTCACGTTTCACATTTCACCTTTCACGCTTCATCTTCAGGGACAGCAAGCATGAAACAACTCCTGCAACCGCTGATCAACGGTTTTTACCGCATTCTGGAAGTCATTCTGGTCATCAACATGATCATCATGTTCGTGCTGGTGTTCATGAATGTCGTCCTGCGTCTGGGCTTCAACACCGGCATCGACTTTGCCGAGGAAGTCCCCCGTTTCGCCTTCATCTGGATGACCTTTGTCGGGGCCGTCATCGGCATGCGCAAGCA
>CAYMYD010000178.1:0-3766 GCA_964394535.1 uncultured Propionivibrio sp.
TAGTATAGTGCTCAAAAATAAATTTGCAAACAGAAAGTTTCTGTCGCCCGAACAGAGGGCGAGACAGGCTTGAGACAACAGAATCAAGAGGAAAAGTCCGCAAAACCAGCAATTTGTGCAACTCACGACAGGAAGGGGCAAGGCATGTCATACAAGGTATTGATTCCATCCGAAATCTCGGAAGAGGGTATCGTGTTTCTCAGGGAACGCGGCTGTGAAATCAACCGGGGAACCGGCACAACGCCCGAAGCCATCCGGCGCGATGTCGTGGACTGCGACGCCATTCTGGCCCGCACCGAGCTTTACCCTGCCGAGGTGCTCGAAGCCGCACCGCGTTTGAAAGTCATTGCCCGTCACGGTGTCGGCGTTGACAACATCGACGTGGCTGCCGCCGAACGGCTGGGAATCTGGGTCACGGTGGCCGGTACGGCGAATTTCAATACGGTTGCCGAGGTCGGGCTGGGTTTCATCATTGCGCTGGGGCGTCAAACCGGCTTTTTTGAACGCAATGCCAAGAGCGGCAACTGGGCCGTCCGCAACAAAATCAGCGGCATTGATCTTGAAGGCAAGACGCTGGGATTGATCGGATTCGGGAAAATTGGCCGCTGTCTCGCCGACAAGGCCCGGCTGGGTCTGGGCATGAACGTTCTGGCCTATGACCCTTACGTCACCCAGGACCAGGCCGCCGAAAGTGCCACCATGACCAGCGATTGGGATGAGGTTTTCCGCCGCGCCGACTTTGTTTCCCTGCACTTGCCCTACACCGGGAAAAAGCTGGTCAGCGCCAGGGATTTCGCCAACATGAAGCCGACGGCGTATTTCATCAACCTTGCCCGTGGCGAAATTGTTGAGGAGCCGGACCTGATTGAAGCCCTGCGTCGCGGGCAGATCGCCGGTGCCGCGCTCGATGTCTTCGACAAGGAACCCCCCGATCCGAAGAATCCGCTGCTCTCGATGGAGAACGTGCTGGTCACCCCGCATAACGCCGGTTTGACCCGTGAATGCATGTCACGTCTTTCCCTTCAGGCGGCGCAGGGCATTTGGGATGTGCTCAGCGGACAGGTTCCGCAATGGCCGGTCAACACACCGAAACAGCCCGTGTGCACCTGATTTTCTGGGCATGACATCTTGATTCATGATGCGCCGGGGTGCGATCATTCGCCAAAACCTCGGCGCTCATCAGGATTTTCCAGTGCCAACGAGCGGCCAACCGAAGCTTGAACAACCTTCCCGCGCAGAAAGACCATTCCTCATGAGCGAAGAAAATCCGGTTTCAGGAACGCACCGACGTTCATCGACGCTGGTGCAGCAGGTAATGGACAGCCTGAGTCGCCGTATCGAACAGGGCGATTTTTGCCCTGGTGACAAACTCCCCACGGAATCCGGCCTGATGCTTGAGCATCACGTCAGCCGGACAGTGATCCGCGAAGCCATTTCACGCCTGCAGGCAGCCGGACTGGTGGAAACCCGGCACGGCATCGGCACCTTCGTACTGACGCCTCCAATCCTCCGGCCCCGGCTTGATTTTTCGACGGTGGCCACCATCGACAACGTGCTGGCCATGCTCGAATTCCGTATCTGCATGGATACCGAAGCCGCCGGTCTCGCCGCGTTGCGCCGCAACGAAGCACAACTCGGTGCGATGCGCGATGCGCTGGAAGACATGGAAACCGGCCTGAGTCAGGGAAACCCGTCCATCGAGGCGGATTTCCGTTTTCACTTCCTCATCGCCCAAGCGACGAACAACCCGGTTTTCGAGGATTTTTACCAGTATTTCGGGACAACCATGATTCCCCGGACACGACTGGACACCAGCTATTACCTCCCCGGCCGAGGGCCCCAGTTCCTGCTCAGCGTCAATCGCGAACACAAGAGAATACTCGACGGCATCGCCCGCCAGGATCAGAAAGCGGCACGCAACGCCATGTACAAACATCTGTACAACAGCCGCGAACGCCTGCAACAGGTCAGCAAGGCCAACGAAGCATAAAAGGAAGCCTTAAAAAAGAAGCCCCTCCTGATGAGGGGCTTTCCGACAGGGTCTCAAATGCTTACGGGGCAGTAATGGCCTGGCGAACCAGGAGCTTCCATTTGCCGCTCACTTTTTTCCATACCTGAACGACTTTCAGCTTGATTTTCTTGGGTTCTTGCCCCTTGTTATGCACGTCTGCCGCCAGCGTATGACGGACGATGCCGATATCCTTGACCACGCTGACCGTCTGCTCGGTGATGTCGATCGATTCAAAGTTGGAAGTCCCGGCCATCAGCGATTCGACAAGACTCTTTTTGGTATCAATCTTTCCGGCAGAATGACCGTAGCTCAACTCATCGAAAAGCAGGGCATTGAGTTTGGCTTCCTCGGGGTCCACCATCAGGACACGAAATTTTTCAGCAACTGCAGTCACTGCCGCCGTGTCATCGGCAGCCTGAACGCTTGGCACGAGGCCGAAAAAAGTACAGCACGAAATAACGAGAAAAATTCGCTTTAACATGACAAACCTCCACTTTGATTATTGAAAAGAAAAAGCTTCCGTTGCGATGTATGACGTCGTACAAGTCATCTCAAAAAAAAGAGAACGACAGGGAAATCAGTACATGCGCGATAGATTCTCCGCCGATATTTCAGGCGTTACAAGAAGCTACCCGGGTCTTTCAGCGTTTTTTTGCGTGCGCGGGCCGAAATGCAACGCAGAAGGACGGATCGCTTTCCAGCCAGTCGCTGTCGATCAGGTCGAGGCAATAGGGGATGGCGGGGAAGACGGCTTGCAGGCAATCGTCGATCGCCGAGGGCTTGCCCGGCAGGTTGAGAATCAGTGCCTTGCCGCGCACACCCGCCGTCTGGCGCGAAAGAATCGCTGTCGGCACAAACTTCAGCGAGGCGGTGCGCATCAACTCGCCGAAACCCGGCAGCATCTTGTTGCAGACGGCTTCGGTCGCTTCCGGCGTCACGTCGCGCAGCGCCGGGCCGGTACCGCCGGTCGTGACGATCAGGCAGCAGCCTTCCTGATCGGCCAACTCGATCAGCGCCGCCTCGATCTGCGCCTGCTCGTCGGGAATGACACGGGCGACGGCTTCCCACGGCGTGGTCAGCGCCCGGGTGAACCAGTCACGGATCGCCGGGCCGCCCCGGTCTTCGTAAACGCCCTGACTGGCGCGGTCGGAAATGGTCAGGATGCCGATGCGGGGCTGTGTTTTTTCGCTGCTCATGTCAATCCCTGAATTCATTCTGTTGCTGATAAGTTGTCCCATCGAGCAGTTGTACCCACGCCGTTTCACCGGCGGAAAAACCCGAACTGGCCGCAGGAACCACCAACAGGCCGTCGGCCATCGCCATCGAGCGCAACACGCCGCTACTCTGGGTGCCGGTTGAACTGGCGACGTAGCTTCCTGTTTCGTCCCGCGCGAGGGTAACGCGCACGAACTCGGTGCGGCCTGGCCGAACCTTCACGTCATGGGCAAGCCGGGCCTCGACGGTGCGCCGGAAGCAACGCGGATGACCCATCCTGTGGCGCAGGGCAGGCAGCACGAATTCCTCGAAACAGACCATGCTCGACACCGGATTGCCCGGCAGGCCGAAGACGACCCCGCCATTTTCCTGACTGCCGAAGAGCAGCGGATGACCGGGCCGCATGGCGACGCGCCAGAAGTGTATGCTCACCCCGAGCGCTTCCAGCGTTGGCCGCACGTGGTCGTGGACGCCGACCGAGGAGCCGCCGGAAACCAGCAGCACATCGAATTGCAGACCGCGACGGAGGTATTGCTCCAG
>CAYMYD010000178.1:3866-5495 GCA_964394535.1 uncultured Propionivibrio sp.
TCCTGCGGCGTGTCGAGATCAAAAAAACTGTGCAGTCCGGGGTCCGCCGCCAGCAATTCGGCCTCGTCGACATAGGCGACCGGCAGGCGTTCCAGGACGGCACGCAGGCTGCGCTTACCCTCGCCCGCCAGTTGCGCCTGCACCGCCGCCAGCGCCCGAAGCGAATAAAACGCGGCCAGCGGCTGCGGATGACCGGCAACTCGCGGCACCACGGCGGCGACGCCATCGCGCTGGCTGGCCAGCCGTTCGATCACGCCCGGCTGCACGAAGGGCATGTCGGTAGCCACGGCAAAAATCCATGACACGCCCCGCTGCTGTGCGTATTCGAGCGCGGCGGCAATCCCGGCCAGCGGCCCGCTGTCGACGTGCCGGTCGCAGATTTGCGGCAAGGCAATGTCCGGACGCGCCTGGCGAACACTCAGCAGGGTTTGCGGGAAAAGCGTTTGCAGGGTGGCAGCAACGCGCTGCAACAGGGTTTCCCCGCCGAGTTGCACCCCCGACTTGTCACAGCCCATGCGCCGCGAATCACCGCCGGCCAAGATGACGGCAAGGCAGTCGTCAAGCATTTCTGCGCAGCAGGAAATCGGCCAGCCCGACCACGTCGTCGAGCGCGAAATGCGGCAGTTCGGGGAAAACCTCATCCATGTCGCTCACCAGCGCGATGACCCCGTCTTCCGGCGTGCAGCGCGGCGGCTTGCCGCAGGCCCGGCGCAGAATCTCGATCTTGTCGCCGGGAGACAGGGAGAAGCCTTCGGCCAGCACCAGATCGGCCTCACCGAGAAAACGTTCGGCGAGTTGCTGAGGATCCCGATCTTCAGTGGCATCGGCGACCAGTTGCAGGGCGCTGGTGGTCACCAGCATGCTCATCGAGGCACCGGCGTTCTTGTAACGCCAGCTATCCTTGCCTTCCTGATCGAGTTCGACCTTATGGTGCGCGTGCTTGATCGTCGCCACGTTGAGGCCGCGCGCAACCAGCTCCGGCAGCAGCTTTTCGACAAAAGTTGTTTTACCCGAACCGGAATGGCCAACGAAGATGAAGACGGGAGGGGTCATGGCAGTATCAAGTGTTCAGTGTCAGGTTTTCAGATCGGGTCAGGCATGCGGCGTGACCCAGGAATCGCCTTGTGGCGTCGTTTCTTTTTTCCAGATCGGCAGTCTTTCCTTCAACTCGTCGATCAGCCAGCGGCAGGCGTCGAAGGCCGGGCCGCGATGCGCAGCGGCCGCCGCGATCAGAACGATCTGTTCGCCCGCCTGCAGGGTGCCGAGGCGATGCACGATGCGTGCGTCGATCAGCTCGAAACGCGCCAGCGCTTCGTCGCGCAGCTTATGGAGCTCCGGCAGCAGCATGCGCTCGTAAGCGTCAAAACTGATCTGGCTGACCTCGCGCCCTTCGGAAAAATCACGTGCGCAGCCGAGGAAGGTGACGATGCCGCCGATGCCATTCGAACTGGCGCGCAAGGCGCGGATTTCCTCTTCCTGCGAAAAATCCTCGGCTTGGATGCGCACGGCATCCTGACTGCAACGACTCATCTAACCTCCTGAAAAGCGGGACATGAACACCACCTCGCAGTGGTCTTGCAGAATGACCGAAAAATCGCGCTGGTGTTCCCCATCGACCGCCGCCAGCGC
>CAYMYD010000179.1:0-5477 GCA_964394535.1 uncultured Propionivibrio sp.
GAAATCGTTGCCTTTGCGATCTTTGTACCTTTGCGCCTTTGCGGTGAGGCTTTTGGCTTTATGGCCGCTTGCTCGCATTCTGCCGCAGCGGATGCAATAAATCCTTCAGTCCGTTGTGGTCGATTTCCTGCATCAGGGCCAGCAGGCGACCGATTTCGCCCTTGGGGAAGCCTTCGCGGGCAAACCAGTTCAGATAATGTCCCGGCAGGTCGGCGATTTTCCGGCCCTTGTATTTTCCGAACGGCATTTCCCTGCTGACAAGCAGTTCCAGGTCTTCGCGGCGCATTGAGGATGGGAAGAGGGGGCGGCGCCCTCACGCCTGCCAGAGCACATGGTGAGGAACGATGCCGGTATGGGCGATGGCGGCTTTCCAGTCGAGATCGCTGCAAAACCCGCGTCCCGTGACCAGGGCGCTGTGCAGACCGCAGTGGCAGGCACCGGCAATGTCGGTGTGCAGGGTGTCGCCGATCATCAGCACCCGTTCGCGCCGGATGCCCGGTGGCAGTTGTTGCAGGGCCTGTTCAAAAATCGGTGCGTGCGGTTTGCCAAGGCCGATGGGGATGCACGCGGTTTTCTGCATGATTTCCCAGGCGATGTAGCCTGGCTCCAGCGTAAAGCCGTCTTCGCGGGGGGCGGCCAGGTCGGGATTGGCCAGCAGCACCGGCCTGGGTCGACGCTGCAGGGAGTGCAGCAGACGTTGCCGCAATGCCTCGTCCAGACTCAGGGTGGTCAGCAGGATGATGCCTTCCGTGTCATCGAAAGCGCCTGCATCCTCGCCCAGAATCGCCATCCGGCCTTTCAGGTCGGAAAAGTCGGAGCCGGGAATGGCCATGACCCCCCAGCTTTGTTCCGGCCGTTCGGCCAGCCAGGCCCTGAGCGCATCGCGGCTGACGGTGATTTCCTGTTCGCTGAAGTCATAGCCCCAGGCGGCATAGCGTTGCTGCAAGACCGCTTTCTTCACGCTGGCGGCGTTGCTGACGACACCGACATGACGTCCCGCCGCCCGCAACTCGGCGATTCGTTCGGCCGTGCCGGGAATCGCGCTGTCGCCGATATTGAGCACACCGAAGGCATCAAAAAAGAAGGCGTCGTAACGGTCGATCAAGGGCCCGAGGTCATGGCCGGATTCGTAATTGCGCGGAAAGGCGATGGTGCTTTGCCGGTCGCGCATCTGCTCGTAGATTTCAAGCAGTTGCCAGCTATTGCAGTCAAGATTCACTTTTTATCCGCTTGTCCTGGCTGTACGGGGTCGGCCGACAGGGATTCTGCAGGAATCGGTCTGCCGGTCAGGTAGCCCTGAATGAACTCGAAGCCCATGTCGATACAGATACTGGCTTCTTCCTCGGTTTCCACCCCTTCCGCCAGTGAGGCGGCCCCGGCGGCGTAAACCATCTTGACGAGGTCCTGCACAAGCTGGCGTTTGCGCTCGTTGGCGCGGGGCAGACCACGGATCAGCGACATGTCGAATTTGACGTAGTGCGCCGGTACTTCGGCCAGTTCCAGCAAGCGTGCCTGTCCTGCGCCGAAGTCGTCAAAGGCGAAGCGGATGCCAAGCGTGGCAAGCTGGCGGGTGAACTCCAGCATCCGGGCAATATCCACGACCGCCGATTCATGAATTTCGACCACGATGTCGAGATTCGGGAATCGATGGCGAATCGCTTCCAGGGAGGAGATAAAAACGGGGCTGAAAATCTCCTTGGGGTGCGTGTTGATGAATACGCTCTGTTCGGCAATACGCGGAGCCATTTTCCTGAAGCCAAACTCGCGGAAGGCGACGCTCAGATCAACGGCGCGATCCATGGCTTCTGCCAGACTGAAGAGTTCCAGAGGCGATTTCGGCAGGGTCGGGTGATTGGCGCGACCGAGAAATTCGTAGGCGATGATCCGGCGTGTCCTTGCATCGACGATGGGCTGGGCGGCACCGGACAGGCCGTTTCCCAGAATCAGGTCTTCGAACTCCATCTCGCCGGGCGAGAAGTGATCGGAGAGCGTCATGAGACCGGGCATGACCTGCGTATGCTTCAGGTCGAAGGGCAGATCGTCTTCTTCGGCATGGCGCGTCCGGAGACGGAACTCGGCGCTACCGAAATGGATGATGTCATCTTCGTGGAGCAGGCAATAGCTATCCACTCGCTGCCGGTTGACAAAGGTGCCGTTGGTGCTGCTTTCGTCAGAGATACGCAGTTTGCCGCTGATGTCGTAGGCCAGACGGGCGTGAAAACGACTCAAGCCAAGGTTGGCGATCATGAGATCATTTTCCTTGCTTCGCCCGATCCGACAGGGCAGGTGAGTGATTGCAAAGTCGACTCCGGTATCTGTCGACTCCAGCGCCCATTGTTTTTTCAATTTCCAAATCCTCCACGGTGCGCGAAATTATAACGGTAGCGACATGATTTTGAGAAACAGTTCTGAGCACGGTCGCAGCGTGATTTCGCAGGGGAAATTTTCCTGTCTCCGTTTTCCGTAAGAGGGAAAGGGTGGAATGAAGGATTTTGCGGATAAAATCGGCCTCATGGTGCTTTTCCTCATTCTTTTCCTTCCTTTTCTTGGCAGCCTGTGCGCTGCTTTTTTGCCGTCCAACGCCCGGAATGCCGAAGCCTGGCTGGCCGGTAGCGTGGCGCTGGCGGTGACGGGCCTGGTTGCCAGCCTGTATCCGCAGGTGGCCCGTGCCGGGGTGGTGCACCTGGAATTGACCTGGCTACCGGCGCTGGGCCTCGATTTCTCGTTGCGCATGGACGCCTTCGCCTGGCTCTTTGCCCTGCTGGTCAGCGGCATCGGCACGCTGGTGGTGCTCTATGCACGCTACTACATGTCGCCGGCCGACCCGGTGCCGCGCTTTTTCTCCTTTCTGCTGGCTTTCATGGCGTCCATGCTTGGCGTGGTGCTTTCCGGCAACCTGATCCAGATCGTGCTGTTCTGGGAGCTGACCAGTATTTCCTCGTTCATGCTGATTGCCTACTGGCACCATCGCCAGGAGGCGCGGCGCGGGGCGCGCATGTCGCTGATCGTGACCGGCGCCGGGGGGCTTGCGCTGTTCGGCGGGATGCTGCTGCTCGGTCATATGGCGGGCAGCTATGAGCTCGGTACGGTGCTGGCCGCCGGAACCGCGTTGCAGGCGCATCCCTGGTATTCGGCGGCACTGACGCTGATCGCCCTCGGCGCACTCTCCAAAAGCGCGCAGTTTCCCTTCCATTTCTGGTTGCCGCACGCGATGGCCGCGCCGACGCCGGTTTCCGCTTTTCTGCATTCGGCGACGATGGTCAAGGCCGGGGTGTTTCTGCTGGCGCGCTTTTGGCCGGTGCTGGCCGGGAGCGAAGCCTGGTTCTGGATCATCGGTGGCGCGGGCCTCGCTTCGCTGCTCGTGGCCGGTTATCTGGCGATGTTCCAGCACGACATGAAGGGCCTTCTGGCCTATTCGACGATCTTCCATCTGGGCCTCATCACCCTGCTTCTGGGCATGAACAGCGAACTTGCGCTGGTTGCCGCCGTCTTCCACATCTTCAATCACGCCACCTTCAAGGCCTCGCTGTTTATGGCGGCGGGGATCGTCGACCATGAAACCGGCACCCGCGATCTGCGGCGGCTTTCCGGTCTCCGGCATGCCATGCCGATCACCGCGACACTGGCGATGGTCGCGGCGGCAGCGATGGCCGGGGTGCCCTTGCTCAACGGCTTTCTCTCCAAGGAAATGTTCTTTACGGAAGCCATTTTCCTTGATCGGCCCGGCTGGCAGCACACGGCGATGCCGCTGGCAGCAACGCTGGCCGGGGTGTTCAGCGTTGCCTATTCGCTGCGTTTCGTGCATCAGGTTTTCTTCGGCCCGGAAACCCGCGATCTGCCCCAGCGTCCGCACGAGCCGACGCGCGGCATGTGGTTCCCCAGCCTGCTGCTGGTTTCCGCCTGCCTGCTGGTCGGCATGTTCCCCGAACACACCATCGGCCCGGCGCTGCGTGCGGCGACCTCAGCCATTCTCGGTGCGCGTGCGCCGGAATACAGTCTTGCCGTCTGGCATGGCTTCAACCTGCCGCTGATGATGAGCTTTGCCGCCTTTGCCGGGGGCATCCTGCTTTACCGGGGCTGGCTGATCCACTGGCGGGCAGAGACCGTCCCGCTGCTCGGCGCCATCGACGGACAAACGCTCTTTTATTCGCTGCTCTCCATCCTGCGCCGTGGCTCACAGCGTCTGCTGAACCAGCTGACCTCGCCGCGCCTGCAAAAACAGTTGCTGCTGATCTTTGTCGTCGCGCTCGGCGGTGGCCTGATTCTGGCCTGGCCGGACGGATTTTCCTGGGGGACGCAGCCGCTGACGCCCATCCATCCGGCTTTTGCCCTGCTCTGGGGGATTGGCGGGCTCTGCGCGCTGGCAGTTGCCTGGAAAGCCAAGTATCACCGCTTTGCGGCGCTGGCGTTTTCCGGCGGGGCGGGGCTGGTGGTCTGCCTGACTTTCGTGTGGTTCTCGGCTCCTGATCTGGCGCTGACCCAACTGACCGTCGAGGTGGTGACCGTGACCCTGATCCTGCTCGGCCTGCGCTGGCTGCCCCGGCGCGATGAAAGCATCATCATGCCCGACAAGGGCGGCACGCATTTCCGCCGCCTGCGGGACATCGTGCTGGCCTGCGCTTGCGGGTTGGGCATGGCGGCCTTGGCCTATGCCGTGCTGACGCGCCCGGTGGTGGAGGGCGGCATCGCCCCCTTCTTCATCGAAAACTCCCTGCCCAAAGGCGGTGGTCTCAACGTGGTCAATGTCATCCTGGTCGATTTTCGCGGCTTCGATACCTTTGGCGAAATCACCGTGTTGGGGGTTGTCGCGCTTTCGGTCTTTGCGCTGCTGCGGCGCTTCCGTCCAGCCGCAGAGAGCATTCCCTTGCCGACCCAGCAGGGCGAGCGTGAAGCGCATGACCCTGATGCGTTGTTGCCCCAGGGCGCGATGCGTCTTTCAGCCGTGCTGATCCGACTCCTGCTGCCCATTGCCATGATGGTTTCGTTTTTCTTCTTCCTGCGCGGACACAATGCCCCCGGCGGCGGCTTTGTTGGCGGCCTGCTGCTGGCCACCGCGCTGATCCTGCAATACCTGGTGGGCGGAACGCTGTGGGTGGAAACCCGCTTGCGCGTGATGCCGGTTTACTGGATGGCTTGCGGCCTGCTCTCCGCAGCCCTGGCCGGATTGGGTGCCTTCTTTGCAGCAACCCCCTTCCTCAGCAGCCACAGCGTCGTGCTGAGCTTGCCGCTTCTGGGCGAACTGCCGCTATCGAGCGTGTTGCTCTTTGATCTTGGCGTTTACATGCTGGTTTTCGGCGGCACGGTGCTGATGCTGATCGCCATCGCGCACCAGTCGCTACGCATTCACCAGGGACACCACTGATGGAAATCATTTTTTCACTCGCCATCGGCGTACTGGCCGGATCGGGCATCTACCTGATCCTGCGGCCACGCACCTTTCAGCTCATCATGGGATTGTCGCTGCTTTCCTACGCGGT
>CAYMYD010000180.1:0-5469 GCA_964394535.1 uncultured Propionivibrio sp.
CTGCCGGGCCGGGCGGGCAGCGGATTGTCCTGATGCGCGCGGTGGCGGCTTTCCAAGCCCGGTGAAATATGGAAGAATCCGGTCAACCAAACATTTTGCAGGTTTATTCCCATGCTCGACCGTGAAGGGTATCGCCCGAACGTCGGCATCATCTTGTGTAACGCGAAGAACGAGGTTTTCTGGGGCAAGCGCATCCGCGAACATTCATGGCAGTTCCCGCAAGGGGGCATCAAACGGGGTGAATCCCCCGAACAGGCGATGTACCGGGAACTCCAGGAAGAAATCGGCTTGCTGCCCGAGCATGTCTCCATCCTCGGCCGGACCCGGGACTGGTTGCGTTACGATGTGCCGATTCAATGGATCAGACGCGAATGGCGCGGCAGTTACCGTGGCCAGAAACAGATCTGGTATTTGTTGCGCCTGGTCGGCCGTGATCACGACATTTCGCTGCGCGCCAGCAACCATCCCGAGTTCGACGCCTGGCGCTGGAACCATTACTGGGTGCCGCTCGATTGCGTCATTGAATTCAAGCGCCAGGTCTATGAGCGGGCGCTGAATGAACTGGCACGCTATCTCGATGCCGACCAGCGCCGGGGACGTCGTCAGGAGATGCGCGAAGCGGTCGACAACCGGGAAAATGAGGACGGGCCGACGCCGCTCGCCGCCGATTGCTGATGCGAGGGTTTATATGAAACCGATGCCCCGTTTTCTGTTGTTCATGCTGCTGTTCGCGGCGTCCCGCCTGTGGGCCGCCGATATCGACAAGGAATTCGAGGAAGCGAGCTGGGCAGAAGGCAATGTCCAGTTGCCGGCTTTCCCGCTGGAGGAGAACCTGATTCCGTTTCGTGTGGGTTCGGTGACCGACACGGGGTATTTCATCGACGGCAGCACGATTTCTATCGGGGCCGACGAGGTGATCCGCTATTCGCTGGTGATCATCAGCAGCAGTGGCGCAAAAAACATCAGCTACGAGGGGATGCGCTGTCTGACGGCAGAGAAGCGTGTCTACGCCTTTGGCCGCGCCGACAAAACCTGGGCAAAAGCCAAATCCGACCGCTGGCGTCCGGTCCGGGGAGGGGACAACAACCACAATGTCGAGCTTTACGCCAATTATTTCTGCGCCATCGGTGCCAAGACGGTCATGACGCCGGAAGAGGCGCGGCGGGTGCTGCGTTACGGTGGCAAGCCGTAGCTCCCGGATTGCTTCCCCTGCTTTTTCCTGTCTGAATTGCCTGCGAAAGGAACGTCCTTGCAAGCTCCCGAGTACGATGACGACGCCCACGACGCGGCGACACTGGTTGCCGAGCGTGCGGCTGCCGCGACACGCAGCACCTGGGTCAGCGTCGGGGTGAACGTGGTACTCAGTGCCGCCCAGATCGCGGCGGGCATCTTCAGCAAATCGCAGGGCCTGATCGCCGACGGTTTTCATACCCTGTCAGACCTGATTGCCGATTTTGTCGTGCTGGCCGCCAATCATCACAGCCAGAAAGAAGCTGACGCCGAGCATCCTTACGGGCATCAGCGTTTTGAAAACGCCGCCTCGCTGGTGCTGGGCCTGTTGTTGCTGGTCGTGGGCATCGGCATGTTGTGGACGGCCTTTACCCGACTGGAAGCGCCGCACAGTATCCCTACCGTGCATCTCGCCGCCCTGTGGGTTGCCCTGGGGGCGCTGATTGCCAAGGAAACCCTGTTCCGCTACATGCTGGCCGTGGCCAAACGTGTCAAGTCGAGCATGCTCGTTGCCAACGCTTGGCATGCCCGCTCTGACGCGGCCTCGTCGCTGGTCGTCGCCTTCGGCATTGTCGGCAATCTGGCCGGTTATCCGATTTTTGACCCGATCGCCGCGCTGATTGTCGGCTTCATGATCAGCCGCATGGGCTGGGAGTTTGCCTGGAGTTCCCTGAATGACCTGATGGATCGCGCGGTTGACGAAGAGGAGGTGCGCGCCATCCACCAGACCCTGGTCGACACGCCGGGCGTCGAGGGCGTGCATGACCTGCGCACCCGCAAGATGGGCGACATGATCGTCGTTGACGTCCATCTCGAAGTCGAGGCCACCCAGACTGTCGAGGCCGGCCACAACATCGCCGTGCTGGCACGCGCGCGGGTCATGCAGCGGCACCGGGTGATCAGCCTGTTGACGCACGTCGATCCGGCGCAGCGCCCGGATCTCGACCACCTGCCTGTTGCCTGAGATGAGCGCCGCCGAAACCGGTTTCCGCCGAACGGGACGCGAACATGGCGCGCCAATGGGGCATCTGATCAAGGACAGTGCGCCGCTGGAACTGTTTGCCTGGCTTGATCCCGAGGCCGAACTGCCGGGCTGGGACGTGCTGACCGGCAACCCCTTCGGCTCACTGCTGCCCGAAGACCAATTCACCACGGTACGCAATTATTTTGCCGAATACCACCTTGAATACTACCGACAACGCCTGTATGGCAATTTCCCCAGCCGTCTGCACGCCTTGCTGCTGTTTGCCACACGCACTGACGCCGAGAATTTCCGTCACAAGCACCCGGATCGCGTTTTCGGCAAGTTTCTTGTCTGCGCGCACAGCCAGGGGCCTTACACGGTGTCCTTCCACGATTCAAGCTGGCTCGACTACCTGCGCCTGCCGCACAGCCTGAACCTGTCGACGCTCGACGAGGTATCGAATTACTACTGGAAGGGCATGCTGGTCGAGGAAATCGGCCTGCGCTTCATGGATCAGCCCTGGCGGGAAACGCCGGTCATCGAAGCGCTGTTCCAGGGCAAACTCTTCATGCCGAGCAAAGCGCCGCAAACGCACTGGCTCCCGGGTTTTTCCTGAGCCTTACCCTCACTTGGGCATTTTTTTGCCAGGCGGAATGATGCTTACCCCTTCATTTTCAGGTTTTGGCGGGGGTGGTGGTTTTTGCACAGGCGGTGGACGATGCGGCTGGACTGGCGGCATCAGCTGATGCGGGTGCGGGCGGTTGAGAATGGTCACGTAGCGTCCCAGAAAGCGCACCGGTGCTGCCCGTTTCAGGATCTGGCCCTGCTTGTCCACAATGCTGGCGTCGAGTTGCATGAACTGGTTGGACGGGGGCAGTTCATCCCCCCAGAACTCCCGGGGAATCATGAACTCGGTCGCGGTATAGCGTTGGCCGACCTGTCGGCCGTTGAGGCTGACGACGAAGGCGTGACCTTCCCCCAGTTGCAGCGGCGGATTGATGGCCAGACGGACTTCAAAGGAGCCGCTATTGATCGCCAGGCTGCC
Source organism: uncultured Propionivibrio sp. (assembly GCA_964394535.1). Classification (GTDB taxonomy): domain Bacteria; phylum Pseudomonadota; class Gammaproteobacteria; order Burkholderiales; family Rhodocyclaceae; genus Propionivibrio. Next base: position 3,240 of record CAYMYD010000180.1, read on the forward strand.
GTCGTTGGCGGGTGAGACGACGGAAAAACTGTCGTAAACCGGCGCGCTGGCCTCATTTTTTGGTTCTGTGGCGGGGATGCTGCTTGCCGGTTTGGCGGGCGGGGGTTTCACTGCCGGCACCACGCTGATCGGACGCAGCTTGACCTCTTTGGCACCGGCTTGCGGCTGGTCGGTGAAAACCGGCCCCTTGTCGCCCTGAATGACGTAAACCCCTTGGGCGAACAGCAACGAACTGCCGGCAACCAGCCAGGCGATCGACAAGGAGACGATGCAGCGCTTTTTCATTGAAATTCCACCCTGTTTACCGTTTTCCCCGCTTCACTGAAAAGCCCATGCCGGAAAGGCATGGGCTTTGAGACTTCTGTTCCGGCACACCTGGCCGGAAGGAATCGGCTTGAAGCCGCTTTGTGTGCTACCCGGTCATCCTGGCAAAACGATTGGAACAAATGGCCATAAAGTCTCCCGAGGCACGGTTGGTACAGCTTCTGCACATCGGATTCACCGCAGATCACGATGCCTCCCCACTATAGACAAGCTGGCAGAAAAAGCCAATGGTTGTCAGCTCAGGAAGAACATCACGAACAGCGAGGTGATGACGGTCAGGGTCAGCGAAAAGACGAAGGCGACGCGGATCACCTGGTTTTCTGCGCCGAGTTTGTCGATCGAGGCGGCGGCGTTTTGCAGCTTGGCGGGCGAGATGACGCTGGCCAGACCGCCACCGAAGGCGAGACCCGCCATCAGCAGGATCAGACCATGGGTGTCCATATTGAGATTGCGGGCCGTGGTCAGCGTGTACTTGCCGAACATGGCGATGGTCGAGGCTTCGCTGCCGGTGATGAAGCCGCCGAACAAGCCGATGAAGGCGACCACGGCACCGTAGGCGTCGGCAAAGAAACTGGACGAATAATCGGCCAGTACCTTGACCATGCTCGGCACGGCAAAGGTTTTGCTGTCCATGCTGTAGCCCGACATGTTCATGATTTCGCCAATGGCAAAGAAGATCGCCGCCGAAAAGACCGGGCGCGGCGCACGCTTCCACCACACACTCAGCGTCGTCTTGAGCTGGCTGCTACTGGGCCGGATGATCGGCAGCGAGAGCAGGATGCTGACCAGAATCCAGGTATAGGCCTGCCACAGTGCCCGCGTATCCAGCGGTGCGCCGTTGGCGGTGATGCCGTTGATCGGCAGGCGCAGTTCGCGGTAGAGGAAGTTGAAAACGTCCTGCGGCACGTTGAGCAACAGGATCAGCAGGATCAGCAGGGTCCACGGTGACAGGGCGCGCCACAGCGGGTAGTCCTTTTCGTAATCCAGTTCTTCTTGGGTCAGACGACGACGGTCGATGAGCCGTTTGCCTGTGGCGCGCAGATAGAGAATCATCGCCACGATCACCGCCAGACCACAAACCACACCGGTCAATACGACCAGATTATCGTGCCGGTTGGTCAGCCACGATACCACGCCGATCACCATGCCGGTAATCAGGCAGGGCAGCCAACCCTCTTTCAGCGCCTGCCATTTGCCGACGATCCACAGCATGCTGACGCCGATCAGCGTCGAGACAATCGGCAGGAACATGAAAAACACCATGCCGGCCTGCGAAAGTGTGATTTCGTGTCCCTTGCCAAGAAAGCTGTTGGCGACATCGACAAATACGACGATAGGTGCGCCGAGCAGGGCGTAGGTGCAGAGGGAGTCATAGCCGATGGCCGGCAGCGCGATCGCCACATAGGTCGAATAGCCCATGGCGACCAGAATCGGCGGCAGCAGCGAAACCGGTGTCGCGCCGACGGCAACCATCAGCGTGCCGAAACCGATGTTGATCATCATGATCTGCACGGCGCGGTTGTCGCAGGCGATGGTCTTGATAAAGATGATGACCCGGCGCAAGGCCCCGGTCTTTTCCATATAAGCCATCTGTAGCAGGGAGGCGGCGACGATCAGTGAAACGGAGAAGGAGCGGATGAATCCGGCGACCGTCGAGCGCAGGATCACTTCGCCGCTGGTCTGGAAAAACAGCCAGGCAATCAGCGAAATGACGGCCCAGCCGACAATTCCGCTGACATCGGCAGGACGCTTCCAGACGAGCAGCAGGGCAAGAATGACGATGATCGGGACAAACGTCAGCAACAGGGGAAGGTGCGTCATTGGGTGTTCCGGGTTTTGCGCGGGTCGAAAGTATCACCGGCGAGGTGGTTTGCGTCAATGAGATTTGTGCAACAACACGGGATTC
>CAYMYD010000181.1:0-3825 GCA_964394535.1 uncultured Propionivibrio sp.
TGTTTTCTCCCTGCGTCTTGTCGATGATGTTGCCGGAACCGGCTGGGAAACGCTGGGTTTGCCGACAGAAATGACGGCGGCGCGTCAGCTCACCCTCTTTGCCCCTGCGGCGGGTAACGCAGAAAATCAATGGGTGGCAAGCGGCATCAATACTGAAAACTATCTGGATAAAAAAGATCCGATCAAGGCGAAAGATTTCAACGGCCAGGCGCGTTTCGATACGGCGCGCCTGGCTTCCGGCGGTTTTGGCTCGGCCTATCTGGCGAGCGAAGGCAGTATCCGCTTTGACGGCAAGCTCGATATTGCCCTCGACCACCAGCTGCGCCTGGACGCACCCACTTTCTCGGCAAAATCTGACGCAACAGACCTCCGGCTGACGGCGGCGGCGGTGCAGATCGGCAATTTCTCGCGCGCTGTTGCCGCACCGGACACACCTGCTGTCGGCAATGGCAGGGCCCATGTGAATGCGCTGGATATCGGGCTGGTCGGCGCCTTTGCTTGGAGCGGTTTTGGCCATAGCCAGTTTGTGAGCGGTGGTGAAATCCATTTTGACGGGGTGACCAACACTGTCACCAACCGCACGGATGGCCGACAGATCAACGGCCAGATGAAGGGGGCAGGTGCGGTCGAATTTGCCGCCAGCCGCCTGAGCCCGGCCACTTGGAGCGATTTTACGGTCGATTTCCTCAGCGATCCGGCAAGCCGGATCGAGATCACCCGCACCGGGACACCGACCGCACCGCTCCTTTCCGGGGGCGGCCTCATTGAATTTGCCGCCAACACGATCAATCATCGCGGCCGCGTCGAGGCCCCGCAGGGCGAAATCCGCTTCAGCGCACCGGCCAGCGGCGGCAAGGTCACGCTGGAAGACGGCAGCGTGAGTACGGTCCAGGCTGAAATGCCGGTTCTGCTGGGCATGACGGAAAAATCGGGGCGGGAGTGGAATTACGAGACTCGCTCCTGGAACAAGGGTTCGCTGGTGGAAAGCAATCCAACGGCAATGGCGGCACCGGCGCGGCAAATCCGCATCGACGCCGGTGAGAGCATTGTCAGTCCCGGCGCGCGGGTCGATCTGTCGGCAGGCGGCGAGGCGTTTTCCTGGGAGTTTTCGCCCGGCCCCGGCGGAAAGAAGGACGTTCTGGCACCGGCTGCCGGGGAAAACCCGATGGTTTTTGCCATCCTTCCGGGCTGGAACGGTCGCTACAACGAGGCGCTGGACCACGGTGCTGCCGCGCCGTACAAGGTTTCTCAGGGCCAGGGCGGGGAAACCCTTCCGCTGCCCGCGCTCAGGACCGGCGACAGGATTGCCCTCGACGATCTCCCGGGGGCGCTTGCAGGCGATCAATACACGCTGCTTCCCGCCCGTTACGCCCTTCTGCCGGGGGCCTGGCTGCTTACCCTCAAACCCTCGGCGCCGCTTTCCGTGGCGACCCGGAGCCTGGATGGTTCCTGGCAGGTCGGCGCTTCGCTGCTGGCGGCCAAGGCCGACGGCAGCCACGTCGCCTATGGGCAAAAAGGGCTGATGGTCGAACTGGCCAGCCCCGCCGTGCTGGCCGAACGGGCTTCCTACACGCTGACGGGAGCGAGCAACTTTTTCCGCAACACCCCCGGCGCCCAGACGGCAAAGGACGCCGGTCGGCTTTCGCTTGTCGGACGCGAGAGCCTCGCCTTCGATCCGGCGGCGATCATCGCCCGCCATGTCGGCAGGGGACTGGAGCTTGACCTTGCCGCGATGAAAATGTGGGTTGCCGATTCGGGCAGCGTGCCTGATGCAAGCTGGTCCCTGATCGATCAGGCGAAGCTCGGTCAACTGGGCCTTTCCAGCCTCCTCCTGGGCGGGGCGCGCACGATGTCGGGCGGCGAGACCGAAATCGAAACCATTGCCAAAGAAGTCCGGGTTGAAAACCAGGGCGCCGCCAATCCGGCCAGCGCCCTTGTCGCCCCGGAAATCATGCTGAGCGCCAGGGACACACTACAGGTCGCCACCGGAAGCCGCATCGAAGCAGCAGGCGTTTCGGTGGAGCGCCAGATTCGTCTCAAGGGGGACGGCGCTTTCCTGCGCAGCGCGGGCGGCGCACAGGCCAGCCTGCAACGCGCGAGCGCCGGGAGCGGCAGCGGTAACTTCGAGCTCGAAAATGGCGCTGAGGTCGCCGGTCATGCGCTGATTTTTGACGCGACCGGCGATAACCGACTCAAGGGCCGGATTGCACTCGGCAGCCTGCAGGCAGATGACACCCGTCAGGGCGGCTATCTCCACATCGGCGCCAAACGCATCAATTTCGTCGCTGATGAAATTCCACCTGCCGAGGGTCTGAGCTTCGACAACGAGGCGCTCCAAGGCTTCCTGACGGCGGATCAGCTTTATCTTTCGAGTTACGGCAGCTTCAATCTCTACGGCAACGCCGCCCTCGGCAGCCAGAATCTGAAGGAACTCGTCCTCGCTTCGGGCGGCATCAGCGGGCATGGTTTGGCAGAAAACGCCGCCACGATCAGCGCCAAACGTCTGGTGCTGGAAAACCCGAACCGCGTTACGGCCGACGCGGCGACCGGGCAAGGCCAGCTCATGCTTTCGGCCGAAACACTGGAAATTGCCAGCAATACCGATGCGGCCGGGCGCAAGAATGAAACCACCGGCCTGGCCTTGGGGGGCTTTGGCGAAACCCTTCTTGAAGCGCAGAGCGAGCTGCGTTTTGTCGGTACGGGCGTCACGGACATCAAGAGCGACAAGACGGAAATTCAGGCCGGTCGGGTCGTCACCGTCGATACCGCCGATCATCTGCTGAAAAACACCGGCAGCCTCGCGATCAAGGCGCATCAAGCGCCCCTTGCCGCCAACAGCAACAACGGGCTTGGCGGCCAACTGGATCTGCGCGCCCAATCGATGGCGGTTTCCGGCGTGATCGAGGCCGCCGCAGGCAGGATACGGCTGGTTGGCGAGGACGCTGTCACGCTGGAGGCGGGCGCACGAATCGCCGCCGAAGGTCGCAAACTTGCTTTCCATGACACCTGGGCCTACGCGCCGGGCGGGGCGATCACGCTGGAATCTGCCAAGGACAATATCAATGTCGGCGCGGGCGCCGTGCTTTCGGTCTCGGCCCATGCCGACGGCGGCGACGCCGGCAGTCTCGCGCTCATCGCCAAACAGGGCAAGGTGACCGCTGCCGCCAACACGCTGCACGGTGCGGCGAACCCGCAGGCCGAAAGCGCAGGCCTCACGGTGGACGCCAAAACCCTTGGTCTGGACAATCTCGCCGACGCCCTTGTCGGAGGGAGCTTTGGCGAATCCCTGGAGCTGCGGGCAAGAGAGGCTAACCTGACGCTCTCGCAAGGGAAGACACTCAAGGCGAAAAATATCAGCATCGCTGCCGACAAAGGCGGCATCACCGTGGCAGGCGCGATCGACGCTTCCGGCGCCAAGGGCGGGGAAATCGCGCTCTACGCGAACAATGGCGATGTGAAGCTCGAAGGAAAGCTCCTCGCCAAAGGGCAGGAATTCATTGAAAACGCCAATAACGCCGGGACGCGCGGCCGGGGCGGCAAGGTGCTGCTCGCGGCCAGCGGCACCAAGGACAGCAACGCGGCGAAGGTCATCACGGGCGAAGCCAGTGAAATCGATGTCGGCGTCGCCGAGAGGACTTCGGCAACGGGCGGGAAGGAAACGAGTCAGGCGCGCGGCGGCAAGGTCGTTTTCCGCGCGGCGGAATCCACGTCGATTGCCGCGGCCAGCGATCTCAATATCGAACTCAAAGGCAAGGTGTCCGGCGCGAGCGATGTCGGCGCGGAGATCGTCAGCCGCTTTGAGGGGAAAACTTCGCTCACGACGGG
>CAYMYD010000181.1:3835-5462 GCA_964394535.1 uncultured Propionivibrio sp.
CTCAAGAATGCGCTTGAAACCAAATACTCTGCTGAAAATATGACGACACTGCGCACTCACCTCTTCGGTGCGGATCATGCGGATAAAACCGATTTGCATGTCCGGCCCGGCGCCGAGATTATCGCTGCCGGTGACTTTACGATCGCCAAGGACCTTGATTTTGCGCCCCTGCGTTTCCAGGGTGAGGCCGGGGTGCTCACGATCCGCGCCCAGGGCGATCTGAAAGTGAACAACAGCATCAGCGACGGATTTGGCAAGGCAGGTACGAATGCATCGACCAGCCGCGATGGAACACTCAGCAGCAGCGACACTTCCTGGAGCTATCGCCTGGTCGCCGGTGCGGATACGGCGGCGGCGAAGCTTACTGCCTTCAGTGAAGGCGTATCGTCCAAAGGAAATATCACGATCGCTGGCGACAAACTGGTGCGCACCGGTACTGGCGACATCAGCCTGGCGGCCAAGCGCAGCATCTCCCTCGGCAACAAGGCGGCGGTCTATACCGCTGGCTACAGTGATGCAGCGAATCCTGCAAACTTTTCAACGCCTGCTTCCGCCGCCAAAGCCTATTACCCGATGAACGGCGGTGACCTCGGGATCGTGGCGGGTGGCGACATCACCCAGGCCGCATCAATACCTGGTGCGGTTTCCGACTGGCTGGTGACCTACAGTACGACTTACGACAATACCCAGTGGTGGCCGCGGATTGCCTCGTTCCAGCATGGCTTTGCCGCTTTTGGTGGCGGCGATGTCCGGATGGCGGCTGGTGGCGACATAAAGAAAGTCGCCGCCGTCATTCCTACGGTCGGACGGGTTCCGGGTGTTATTGTTGATGGCAAGGGGCAGTCGCAAGCGGAGCGTGCGCTTATCAATGGCGGCGGCGACCTCTCGGTTCGTGTGGCCGGAACGATTGAGGGCGGACTCTTTTACGCCGAAACCGGCAAAATGAAACTGGTGGCGGGCAAGGATATTGTGAGTGATCCGGTGATTGCCTCCGGCAATACGCAGGTCGAACTCCGTGCCGCCGGTTCGCTCGCTCTGGGCAATATCACCAATCCGATGGCGACTTCCCGCAGCGCCGGGCCAAAAAACAGCAGCGCTCCGCTGGGGCCGCTGACCAGGGAAGAGTATCGCATGCGCATCGGCACCTACGGCGCAGACAGTCAGCTTAATCTCCTGGCGCTGAGCGGCGATCTGGCGATCAATACCGATGGCAATCCGGACAATGGCATTGCGCCTGCACGGGTCAGCGCCACCGCACTGAACGGAAGCATGACGGTCAAACTGTTACAGATGCCTGGCGCGGATGGTCAACTGGACCTGCTGGCGGCAAAGGATATTGTTGTCACGGGCATCACCCAGTACGACACGCCGGAGAACAAATTACCGAGCATCGGTTCGCCGGTAAAATTCGGCAAGGAAAGTGATCCTTTCCCCGATCCGACCCCTCGCCTACCCGGTAGCGCCGGCGAGCCGACTTCCGCCAGCAAGCTCCACAGCAGTACGCCCTGGCACGCCAACGATCCTGAGCCCAGCCGGATCGTTGCGCTCAACGGAAATATCTCCGGATCTTCCGTCGATGCCAAGGCCTGGTTTGCCGAAGCGGCGACCGTCAAGGCCTCTGGTGATA
>CAYMYD010000182.1:0-5373 GCA_964394535.1 uncultured Propionivibrio sp.
AACGGCTTTTGCGGCAAGGCCAATGGTTCCGGCAGCGGCCTCGGACTGTCCCTGGCCTATCGGGCCTGCGAACACATGGGCTGGAAAATCGACTATGTCGTACCACCTGAAGGCGGCAATGAGTTCATTGTCCATTTTCATCATTCGGGGTGTGGCGATGCACATCATTTTGGAGAACCCTGCCTGTAGCGATTCGGGCTTGTTTTTCGCGTGTTACATGCTGCTACGAAAGCCAGCCAGAAAAGCAACAGCCTGGCCTGCCTCTGATCGGTAAACTTTGCTTCGTCAAAAGTTTTTACATTACGAAAGGAAGCAAGCCATGAGTTTTTTCGCCGAGTTTGGAATTGTCACGATCATGATTTTGTTGGTGCTGGCACCGCGAATTCTTGAAGTCTATCTGGAAGGCAAGCAGGTGAATGGCTGATTCCATGCCTCATCTACTCAAAAACCCCCGCGTTAATGCGGGGGTTTTTTTATTGCAACATTTGAACAGGTTTGTTTGAAATGCCGAAGGTGTTTTAACTGACTGACTACGCCGCCGGTCTTTCCCTGTCAGCTCCTGTTCGGCTTGCCGAGTCGTTCCAGCGCCTTTTTTTCCACGATCCCCATCACGGCCCGTTGCGTGGCAGTGATCTGGCGGTGGGCGTTCACCGCCAGCGAGAGCAGGCCGAGCAGCGGCGGATTGACGATGTGCGCCAGTTTGAAGCGGGCACTTCCGGCCAGATGCGCGATGGCGTTGCGCGAGAGGATGGCGTAACCAAAACCTTCGTTGACCAAATCGAGAATCGTGCTGATGCCGTCGATCTCCAGGGCAATGTTCGGGCGCAGGCCGAGATGGGCCAGTTCATGGTCGATCAGCATACGAATGGCATTGGGGCGGCTGGGGACGATCAGAGGATATTCCGGGAGATGGCGCATTTCGACTTCACTGCCGATTTTTTGGTCGTTCTGCTGGGCGACGAGCAGCATTTCTTCCTTGAGCAGGGGGTGCGTATCGACGTCGGGTGAAGACGTGGCGTTGTATAACAGCGCCACGTCCAGCCGCCCGGAAATCAGCGCCTCGTGCATGCTGGTGGACAGCCCTTCACGGATGGACAGGCGCGCTGCCGGCAGCGTTTGCTTGAATTCACGCAGGATCGGGATGGCCAACACCTTCAGCAGGCTCAGTGGCAGGCCCAGGGTGATATGTCCGACCAGCGCCCCGCGTGCGCGCCCCAGTTCTTCGCGCAGGCGCTCGGCCTGATACAGGATGCCGCGTCCGTATTCCAGCAGCAGTTTTCCGGCGTCGGTGGTGCTCACCCCCCGACCATTGCGCAGCAGCAGGTTTTGCTCGAATTCCAGTTCCAGCAGGCGCACCTGGCGGCTGAGTGCCGGTTGCGCAATATCGAGCATGATCGACGCCTTGGTGAAACTCCCCAGCTCGGCGACGCGCACAAAATACTCCAGCTGTTTCAGATCCATGAGAAGGCTCTCCGTAAGAGGGCGCTACCGACAAATCCATGGTAGCGCAGTCTCGGCATGGATGCTAAACAGAATTTTTCTCGGCGTGGAAAAACAGTGAGGGGTAAAGAGTGAGGCGGATGTGCCATCGGGTTTTCTCCTCGCGCCTCACAGCGTTTTCACCCTTCGTGGTGGCAGGCACCACGAACATCAGGTCACATAGCAAAACGCTATAGCTGATAGTGCCCTACCCTGATTCTCGCGGGGTTTTTCCCCATGCAGAATCGTCGCCATGCAAACACCTATCAAAACCCTCTTCATGCGCGGCGGCACATCACGTGGCCCGTTTTTCAACGAGGCCGACCTGCCTGCCGATCTTCCTACCCGTGACCGCGTGCTGCTGGCCGTGCTGGGTTCGCCCGACAAGCGGCAGATCGATGGTCTGGGCGGTGCTCATCCGCTGACCAGCAAGGCCGGGATCGTGCGCTCCAGCACGATCCCGGGCGTGGATCTCGACTTCCTGTTTGCCCAGTTGCAACCGGACAAGGACACGGTTGATACGACGCCCAACTGCGGCAACATGCTGGCAGCGGTCGTGCCATTTGCGCTGGAAACCGGCATGGCCCGCGTGCAAGGCGAGCAGACCACCCTGCGCGTGCTGACCCTGAACACCAACATGCAGTGCGACATCACGGTGGAAACCCCCGGCGGACAGGTGGCTTATGCCGGCGAGGTGCACATTGACGGCGTTCCCGGCACCTCGGCCCCGGTCACCATCAACTTTCTGGATACCGCCGGGTCGGTCTGCTCCGGCTTGCTGCCGACCGGCAAGGTATGCGACGTGATTGATGGTGTGGCCGTCACCTGTATCGACAATGGAATGCCTTTGGTGATCGTCCGCGCCGGGGATCTGGGGCGCACGGCTTACGAAAGCGTGAGCGAGCTGGACGCCGACCAGGAACTGAAGGCGCGCCTCGAACGCCTGCGTATCGCCTGTGGTCATGCCATGGGCCTGGGCGACGTGAAGCAGAAAAACTATCCGAAGATGACCCTGGTCGCCGCGCCGCGTGCCGGGGGCAGTATTTGCACACGCAGTTTCATTCCGCACGTCTGCCACGACGCCATCGGTGTCCTGGCGGCGGTGACGGTGGCGACAGCCTGCGTCCTGCCGGGCGCGGTGACGGAAGGGCTGGTACGGCGTGCGGGCGGCGGCAGGATTTCGGTCGAGCATCCTACCGGGGAATTCAGTGTCGAACTCGAACTGGACCCAGAAAATCCACAAAACGTGTTGCGCGCGGCCCTGCTGCGAACGGCACGTCTGATCATGCGTGGTGAAGTCATGGTTCCGGCCGAAGTCTGGTCTGGCCATCCTGTTTGTCAATCCTGAAATCAAGGGAGTGTCCATGAATACAGCAATACCGAAAAGAACTCAGGTGGCCATCATCGGAGCCGGCCCTTCCGGCTTGTTGCTTGGTCAGTTATTGCACAAGGCGGGAATTGATGCGGTGATCCTTGAGCGCCAGACCGGTGATTACGTCCTCGGCCGTATTCGCGCCGGTGTTCTGGAGCAGGTCTGCATCGACCTGATGGACGAAGCCGGTGTCGGCCAGCGGATGCACAAGGAAGGGCTGGTGCATGGCGGCTTCGAGATGCTCTATAACCAGCAGCGCTACCGTGTCGACATGAACCGGCTGACCGGTGGCAAGAATGTCATGGTGTATGGTCAGACCGAACTGACGCGCGACCTTATGGATGCACGCCAGGCCGCCGGTTTGCCGACCGTTTATGAGGCACTGGAGGTCAGCATCCATGATTTCGATGGTGTCAGGCCCCGCGTCAAATACCGCAAGGACGGCGTCGAGCACGTGCTGGACTGCGACTTCATCGCCGGTTGCGACGGTTTTCACGGCGTCTGTCGCGCCAGTGTGCCGCGTCAGTCGATCCGGGAATTCGAAAAAGTCTATCCTTTTGGCTGGCTGGGGCTGCTTTCCGACACGCCGCCGGTTTCCGACGAGCTGATCTATGTCAACAGTTCGCGCGGCTTTGCGCTCTGCTCGCAGCGCAGCAAGACCCGCAGCCGTTACTACCTGCAGGTGCCGCTGACCGAGCGGGTCGAAGATTGGTCTGACGAGGCGTTCTGGCAGGAACTCCGTCTGCGCCTGGACGATGAAGGGCGGGAAAAGCTGGTGACCGGGCCGTCGCTGGAAAAGAGTATCGCGCCCTTGCGCTCCTTCATTACCGAACCGATGCGCTTTGGCCGTCTGTTTCTGGCCGGCGATGCCGGTCATATCGTTCCGCCGACCGGTGCCAAGGGGCTCAATCTGGCGGCCACGGACGTCAAGTACCTGTCCAGTGCCCTGATCGAGTTCTACCGTGAAAAAAGCGAGGCGGGGATCGACAGTTATTCGGCGCGTTGCCTGCGCCGCATCTGGAAGGCCGAGCGCTTTTCCTGGTGGTTCACCCTGCTGATGCATCGTTTCCCCGACGATGGGCCGATTGCCGCCAAATTCCAGGAGGCCGAACTCGATTATCTGCTGCACTCCGAAGCCGGGCTGCGTTCGATTGCCGAGAACTACGTCGGTCTGCCGCTGAATTTTGGCGAATGAAATGATTGCCACGAGGCGGCGCCTGTCTGGTCGCTGCCCGTCTGAACGAAAGGAGAACACCGTGATTATTGATGTTCATGGGCATTACACGACGGCACCACCAGCGCTGGAAGCCTGGCGCAAGCGCCAGGTTGCCGCCATCGACCAACCCGCCCTGCAGCCCAGGGTGGCGGAATTGCAGATTGGCGACGATGAATTGCGGCAGAGCATCGAGCAGAACCAGTTACGCCTGATGCGGGAACGGGGTGCCGATCTCACCATCTTCAGTCCGCGTGCCAGCTTCATGGCGCATCACATCGGCGACTTTCAGGTTTCCAGTACCTGGGCCGCGATCTGCAACGAGCTGTGCCATCGCGTCAGTCAGGCCTTCCCGGAGAATTTCATCGGCGCCGCGATGTTGCCGCAATCGCCGGGGGTCGATCCAAAAAGCTGCATTCCCGAACTGGAAAAGTGCGTCAAGGAATACGGATTTGTCGGCATCAACCTCAATCCCGATCCGTCCGGTGGTCACTGGACGAGCCCGCCACTATCCGACCGGCACTGGTATCCGATCTACGAAAAGATGGTCGAGTACGACATTCCGGCGATGATTCACGTCAGTACCAGCTGCAACGCCTGTTTCCATACGACGGGCGCGCACTATCTGAACGCGGATACCACCGCCTTCATGCAGTGCCTGACCAGCGACCTGTTCAAGGATTTCCCCACGCTGAAATTCATCATTCCGCACGGCGGCGGTGCTGTCCCCTATCACTGGGGGCGTTTCCGTGGTCTGGCCCAGGAACTCAAGAAGCCATTGCTCGGGGAGCATCTGCTGAACAACATCTTCTTCGACACCTGCGTCTACCATCAGCCGGGCATCGATCTGCTGACCAAGGTCATTCCGGTCGACAACATCCTTTTCGGCAGCGAAATGATCGGTGCGGTGCGTGGTATCGACCCGGAAACCGGACACCACTATGACGATACCAAACGCTATGTGCAGGCCACGGCCAACCTCAGCGCCGAAGATCGCTACAAGGTTTATGAAGGCAACGCACGCCGTGTTTTCCCGCGCCTGGACAAGGCGCTCAAACAGCAGGGTCGATAGCCTAAAAACCTCAGTTGACCGCTCGTTTGTACTGGAAAAGCCTGATGAATGCTGAGTTTTTAGGTGTTTTGAACGCTCACCGAAAGGGTGAGTCCGCTACGTACCCGCAGGCGGCCCTGGCGCGGCGTCTGGCGTTGTTGCTCCTCATTGCAGGGAACGACCATGCTGCTTCGTCGCGCCTGGCCAGACACCACGCCAGAACCCCCTGCGGGCACGTTCAACTGAGGTTTTTAGGAT
>CAYMYD010000183.1:0-5332 GCA_964394535.1 uncultured Propionivibrio sp.
ACGTTCGGCAACATGAGTACGGTAGGTTTGCAGCATGGTAGGGCCCTTTCAGGGTGGAGTTGTTTGCATGAAGCCAGAAATTCTCGCAGGCAAAGAAAAACGGAAAAGGCGCTATGCGTAGCGTGGCACCTTTTCCGTTTCTTTGCCTTCCTGGGGTATTTACAGTGAAGTTCTTCAGGCCTTCTTTTTCAGCATCTTGCTCAGCATTGGCCAGACGAAGGTCAGTACGGCAATAACCAGGACGATCAGCGATACCGGACGGGTCACGAAGCCCATGCCGCTGCCTTCACCAATGATGATCTGCTTGCGTAGCGAGTTCTCGATCAGCTCGCCCAGGATCAGGCCAAGGATCAGCGCAGCACTGGAATATTTGAACTTGTCGAAAAAGTAACCGACCAGCCCGAAGATGAACATGATGATGATGTCGTAGAAGCTGTTTTTCAACGAGTAGGCGCCGATGAGTCCCAGTGTCACGATCAGCGATCCGAGCAGCGGGTAAGGCAGCTTGAGGATGTGGCCGAACTGGCTGGTGACAAAGCGCCCGCCGATGAACAGCAACAACGCCGCCGCGATCAGTGCGAGGAAGATGGCGTTGAGCATGATCGGCTGTTCCTTGAGCAGCAGCGGGCCGGGCGTCAGGCCAATGATCATGAAGGCAGCCATGATGACTGCGGCCACGGGACTCCCGGGGATGCCCAGTACCAGTGTGGGTACCAGCGAGCCGCCGACGCAGGCATTGTTGGCGCTTTCCGGGGCAACGAGGCCACGCGGATTGCCCTCGCCGAATTTCGGCGTTTCATCCTTGTATCTCCGCGCCGTATCGCCGTAGGCGATCAGGCTGGCGATGGAACCGCCAGCAGCAGGAATGACGCCGATGATGACGCCAACAATCGAAGCGCGAATGAAGGTCACCCACATCTTGGCCATTTCAGCGAACTTCATGAGTTCGACGGCAACCTTGCTTTCCCGCAGCGTGTTGTCACGATGCCGGAATTCTTCGATGTTTTTGTAGACTTCGCCGATGGCAAAGGCACCGATCATCACCGAGATGTAGTTGACGCCGTTGAGCAGGAAGGGTTGTTCCCAGGTGAAGCGCTCCGCGCCGTTGATGTTATCCAGGCCGATGGTCGAGATCATCAGGCCGATCAATACCGAAAGAACGGCTTTCAACTGGTTTTTGGCCCCGATGCTGGTGATGCAACTCAGGCCGATCAGCCCCAGGCCGAAATATTCGGCACTCTGGAACGAAAGCGCCGCCTTGGCCAGCATGGGGGAGGCGACCAGCATGATGAAGGCCGAGAAGATGGTGCCAAAGGAAGACGCTGTTACCGCCAGCCCAAGCGCCTGTCCGGCCTTGCCGTTCTGCGCCATCGGATAACCGTCAAAGGTGGTGGCGACCGCTTCCGGCGTACCAGGGGTTTTGATCAGGATGGCCGAAATGGAACCGCCCGTCGCACCGCCCACATACACCGAGACCATCAGCACGATGGCGGCAATCGGATCCATGGTGTAGGTGAAGGGCAGGCAGAGGATGATGGCCATTGAGGTGCTGAGGCCCGGCAGGCAGCCGCAAATGAGCCCGAAGAGCGTGCCGATGACGATCAGCAGCAGGGTCAGCGGGGCAAAGACGGTGGTAATCGAGGTGAGGATGATATCCATGATTGAATTCCTCCGATGATCAGTAGACCAGGTAGCTGAGTTCGCGGAAGAACTCGACACCACGCGGCAAGGGCACAAAGAAAAGTGCGCCGAAAACAACGGTCATCACGGCAGCAGTCACCGTTGAGAACGTGGTCAGTAGCAGCCATTTGCGATAGCCGATGGAAGCCGCTGCCGCGAAGAGATACAGCGCCGTCGAGACGGCAAAGCCGAGAAAATCAAGCACGCCGACATAGCCGCCGAGCAGGAAAACATTGGTCAGCAGCATCCGCCCTTCCAGGGTATGCAGGTCAAACATCGGAATGCTGACCTTGTTTTTTTCCTTGACCACCCTGATGGTAATCAGTACCAGCACCAAGAGGCCGAGGATGCCCAGGATGACCGGGAAGCCGCCTGCGCCGAGCACATCATTGGCATTGTCGCTTTGCGGCAGTTGCTGTGCCTTGAGCAGATAGAGAATGATGCCGAGGCCAAGCAGGAGGTTGAAGACGATTTCTGCAGTCATGGGAATCTCCTGTTTTCAGGAACAAAATGCGAAGGAAGAAGGCAGGAAGGGGGCTCCCCTTCCTGCATGAAGCCTACTGCTTGACCAAGCCCAGTTCCTTGAAGATTTTCGAGTAGTTTTCGAACTCGACATCCCAGGATTTGCGGAATTCATCCGCTTTCATGTAGCCGGGAACGATGTCGGTCATTTCCTTCTTTTCCATCTCCTTGTAAGCCGGATCGTCATAGGCTTTCTGGAAAGCGTCGATGATGATCTTCTTGACGTTGTCCGGGGTGCCTTTCTTGACCACAAAAGCGCGCCAGGAACCTTGGGTGAAGTTGATGTTTTTCTCCACGGAGCAGGGAACGTCCTTGAGCGCGGGAACCGGCAAGCGCTTGTCGTTGAGCACAACCAGAGGGCGAACATCGCCGCCTGAGGCCAGGCTCATGAAGGAGATCAGCTTGTCCTGATAGACATCAAGCTCGCCGCCCAGCACCGCCGCCTTCAGTTCGGAACCTGATTTGTAGGGAACGTAAGTCCACTGGATACCGGCAGCCCTGGCAAAACCGTTGGCGATGTAATCATCCAGTCCGCCCGGAGAGAGGCCGCCGATCTTCAGTTTTTTCGGATTGGCCTTGGCAAAGGCAACAAGATCATCAATCGTCTTGAAATCGCTCTTGGCGGCGACGCCGAACAGCACCACGTCGGCCTGCACCTTCAGGATAGGTTCGAATTCACTGCGGAATTTGATCGAGCTTCTGTTTTGCGCTTCGACGATCAGGAGCGACGGGGTGATTTCCATGATCGTGTAACCGTCTGCGGGTGCACCGTAGGCGTAGGTCATGCCTTCGATCGTGCCGGCCCCTCCCTTGTTGACGGCGATCAGTGGCTTGCCCAGATACTTGGTGGCGATCTGTGCATATTGCCGGGCAAAAATGTCGCTGGCCCCGCCCGTACCGAAGGGGATGACCATTTCAACCGGGCGGCGCGGGTAGTTCTGAGCCATCGCACTGCTGCCCAATGTCGCCAGCAGGGTGCCGGTGATTGCCGAGATAATGATGTTTTTCAATTTCATGTGACGCCTCCTTGGGTGATGACTACCAGAAAAAAGGGGGTGCTGCATTTGATGTCCCACTGATCAGCGTGAAAAAGCAGTGGCTGGTGGTTAGTGGCTGGTGAAAATCAGGGGGCTTCGCCGGTGTTTGACGAAAACCCGCCCGAATTTCATCGTTCGGGATGGCTGGTGCCATGATCGTTAGCAGACTGAAAAACCTTGCGCGAAACAAAAACGTGACCATCCATGATCGGTCGTGCTGTCCGGCTAACGCCAGCCTGTGCGAGGTGCCAGTCATGTTCCGCTGTGGTTGTCACTTCGACTTCCAGTTCAAGCACGCCGGAGGGGTGGCCGATACGGACTTCACCGCTGGCTTTGGCTCTGGTGCTGCAGAGTTCGTTGACCACCGTGCCTTCGATCATTGCCGCTGTTGCGATACAAATGCCGCCGGTAATGGCATAGGTCTTGTGCATGGTTGCCAGCGCCTTGGTACGCGCCAGAAGATCGACTTCGTGAGCGTGAATCGTTGAACCATCACTGGCCGGATAGTCCTGGGCGACTGCCACCATCGCCACCTTGGGTACGGCGGGCCCGACTGCTTCCTTACTGCTGGCCAGCTTCATCATCACGGCTGCCGTGGTGCGAATATCCTCCATGA
This sequence comes from uncultured Propionivibrio sp., assembly GCA_964394535.1. Taxonomy (GTDB): domain Bacteria; phylum Pseudomonadota; class Gammaproteobacteria; order Burkholderiales; family Rhodocyclaceae; genus Propionivibrio. The sequence continues at coordinate 3,856 of CAYMYD010000183.1, forward strand.
TGTCGAGAATTTCCGGGTGGCTGTCGCAATCCTCGGGCAATTCCCTGCCGGAGAGGCCAATGTCTTCGGCCTTGAAAAACACCGAAGGATTGGCCGCATCAACCAGACTGACCGTAACGGAGCGCCCGTCACGCAGGGAAATCGTATCCTTCACCTGACCGGTTGGCAGCAGCTTGCCGGTCTTTGATCCCGCCGAGTTGGGAAAATTCATGCTGATTTTTGCACCCTGGCCCGGTACGCCGGCAATCGTGTAATCGCCCTCAAAGACGACTTCACCATTGCACACGGGAATCATCGCTTCGATGATCTTGCTGGTGTTGGTGTTGAAAATCACGACCCTGGTAAAGGGTTCCTGAGCCTTGACCAGTCCCTTGAGGATGGCAAACACCCCGACACCGGAGGAGATGTTGCCGCAGTTGCCTTCATAATCGACCGAGGCGTCGCTGATGCCGACGTAGCCGAAGGTGTAGTCAATGTCGACACCGGGGCGACGGGAGACCGCGAGCAGGGCAACCTTGCTGGTCAGTGGATCGGCACCGCCCATGCCATTGATCTGGCGTATGTCGGGGCTGCCGTAAATATCCAGGATCACCCGGTCGCGCAGTTGCGGATCGGCCGGCAGGTCATCCAGCATCAGATAGACCCCTTTGCTTGTGCCGCCGCGCATGAAAAGCGCAGGAACCCTGGTGAATTCGTCCGACATTGTTCTCCCCTTTTTTGTCACCGGCGCTGACCGGTGCGGTGCAAGTTTGTCGATATGTCGCCTGCCATCCCTTGTGAAGGCATCATAGGTTCGTCTTCACAATAAGTTAAATGCAATAAATTGATCTATTATTGCGTTTCTGGAATAGATGAGGCACACCGGGATGAAGATCGATTTCGACGGAATACAGGCGTTTGTGATGATCGCCGAATTGGGAGGATTCAACCGGGCAGCCGAAAGCTTGCACCTGACGCAGACCGCGCTGACGCGAAGGATGCAGAAGCTGGAAAGCTATCTGGGCCTCAAGCTGCTGGATCGCACGACACGCCATGTCGAACTGACGGCGGTCGGCCGGGATTTTCTGCCGCAGGCGAGGAACATCGTTGATGAAATGACCCGCGCGCTTGGGCAGTTGAAAGACATGTCGAAGAACATCCACGGCAGTTTTACCCTGGCCTGCGTACCGACCATGGCCGGTCATTTGCTTCCGCTTCTGATCCGGGAGTATGCCGACGAGTGTCCCGGCAACCGGATTCGTTTGCTTGATGCCCGTTCCTATCAGGTTCGTGATGCCGTGCTGAACAGCCAGGCGGAGCTGGGGATTTGCATCCAGGGGGAACACCACCCCAATCTGCTTGAAGTTCCCTTGTTCGATGATTCCCTGATGTTTTTCTGTCGTGACACCCATCCTTTCAGCAGTCGCAGCGCAGTGAGTTGGGCGGATATGGGCAGGGCGGACATCATCACGGTCAGCAACATGACGGCGACCCGGGT
>CAYMYD010000184.1:0-5322 GCA_964394535.1 uncultured Propionivibrio sp.
TTTGTCCTGATAAAGGTAATAGCCGGAAGCAATCTGGAAGCGGACTTCGATGGTTCCCGCATCAAGCGCCTGCGCTGTCGGGCGAAAAGCCAGCGTCGGCGGCAGAAAACTCTGGGCGCCAGCGGAAAGCGAAAGCAGCAGGGCAAACAGGAAAAACAGGCGTCGGATCATGTGCAAGCGTGAAAGACAGTGGTTAGTGACTGGTGGCTAGTGGTTAGCGTGAAAAACGCAAATCTTCCTGTAGGAGCGGCCTTGGCCGCGATTCGGCGATTGCATCGCGGACACGCTGCATCGCGGCTAAAGCCGCTCCTACAGAGGAGGTTTTTTCATCATCCGGGGTGGCTCAAACCATGATCGTGTGAGTCGTCATCGGCGACATTCTATCAGTGTCGCCAGCTCCGGCTGACGATGTCGCGGAGGATATGCAGGCGGCGATGGAAAAAATGGTCGGCACCGGGGATGACGATCACCGGCAAGCCCTGCGGTTCGGCCCAGGCAAAAACGTTGGCCAGCGGCACGGTTTCATCTGCCGAGCCGTGGATGACCAGCGTGTCCTCAGGCACCGCGCGCGTGGCGTACTGCCGTGCGCCTTCAACGTGTCCGGCGGCCGTACCGACCAGCACCAAGCCCTGCGCTGCTTGCCCGGCATCGGCCAGCGCCTGTGCGACATGGGTCTGCACGTAGGCCCCGAAGGAGAAACCTGCCAGCGCTAGCGGCAACTCACCGAACCCCTGCTGGGCCTGGGCAAGGACGGTAAGCATGTCCTCACATTCACCGCGTCCGTCATCATGCGTACCGGCGCTGGCCCCGACGCCACGGAAGTTGGGGCGCAGGCTGACATAGCCCAGACGGGCAAAGGTTCGCGCCAGCGTCTGCGTCACCTTGTTGGTATTGGCCCCGCCAAACAGCGGGTGTGGGTGACAGACCAGCGCGATACCTCGCGGGTCGGGCGGAGCTTCGACAATCGTTTCGACCGGGCCAACAGCACCGTTGAAAAAGATCACCTCCTCCTCGATTTTCATGACGCCAGCCTCAGACGCTCGACCGGGCGGCCATTAAGGAGATGCTCCTGGATGATGGCTTCGACGTCATCCACGCTCGCATAGCGATACCACACGCCCTCGGGATAAACCACCAGCACCGGCCCGTCACCGCAACGGCCCATGCAGCCGGACTTGCTGATGCGCACCTTGCCTCGACCCTTGAGCTTGAGTTCGCCAATACGATCCTTGGCGTAGGTCTGCGCCGCCTCGGCATCGGCGTTGGCGCAACAGGTTCCGCCTTCAGCGCGCTGATTGCAGCAGAAAAACAGATGGTGTTGATAGTAGCTCATGGCGACCTTTACAAACGGAAAATGTATAAAGAGTGAAAGGGTGAAAGTTAACGCCTTTGACCGGGAAATTCCAGCTTTCTTCTTCTCTTCACTGTTCAGCATCGACACCTCCGCGCCCGGAAATATCCCCATCGACACGGAAGCACCACGGCGTAGAGCGGAAAACGAGGAGTTTGTTCCTCTGTATTTACGCGGTGTCTCTGTGTGGGTGTTACGTTTTTTCGTTGCGCCTGAGTCATTAGCTTTTCCCCGTGCTCGGCACTGCAAAAATTGCATGCAGAACTTTCAGCAGCGCATTTTTTTCAGTCGCCAAAACACCCAAACCCCCATCAATTGTCACTTTCAGGCACCAAGCCAGGCTTCTATCACCCATTGGCCGGGCAGGAACGATTGTTGCTAGTAAGCCATGGCGTGGCTTTTCGTTTGAAAAAAACCAGAAAAAGGACTCGGGATACAGCAGGCAATTTCTGCATTCACGAAAAAAAACAATCAACGGGGAATCCCGTTTTTTCATGGATCAAGGGGGCAAGATGGAAACAAGCATCATTGATGGGATTTTCACCCTGAAGCTCAATGCCATTCAGACCATCACACTGGCGGTCATGACCTATTATTTTGGTGTTTTTGTCCGCAACCGGGTTGCCGTTCTAAAACGGCTCAGTATCCCCGCGCCAGTCATCGGTGGCATGCTGTTTGCCCTGATCGTCAGCATCCTGAGAAGCAAGGGCGTCATTGCCCTCAATCTGGATACCACCCTGCAAACGGCGCTGATGACGATCTTTTTCAGCACCATCGGCTTTGGTGCCAGCCTGACCCTGATTAAAAAAGGCGGCAAGCCCTTGGTGATATTTTTTGTGCTGGCCATCATTGTGGCTTTCGCGCAAAACATCATCGGCATCGCATTGGCAAAAATAGCAGGGGTACATCCCGTTCTCGGCATCATCGGCGGTGCGGTCAGCCTGATGGGTGGCCTGGGAACAGGCGGCGCTTTCGGTCCGTACTTCGAGAATCTAGGCGTCAGCGGTGCGACAGCCGCCGCCATCGCCTGCGCCACCTTCGGCATGGCGGCAGGCAGCCTGATGGGCGCGCCTTTCGGCGAATTCCTGATCCGGAAATACAAGATAACCACCCGGAAAAGCGCCGCAGAAGTGGCCGCCGGCAGTTCGCCCGACGTGACATTCGAAGATGCCGAAGCCGCCGTCACCTCACAAAAACTGTTATCAACACTGGGACTGGTACTGGTCGCCGTCGCCTCCGGTGCATTCCTGAGCCTGTTTCTCAAGGACGCCGGGATGACCCTGCCGGTCTACATTGGAGCGATGATGGCTGGTGCCGTCGTGCGCAACCTCTGCGACCTGACAGAAAAGTCCAGCGTGGATATGGACTGCATCGAAGTCGTCTCCAATATCACCCTGGCCCTCTATCTGACCATGGCCATCAACAACCTGAAGTTGTGGGAACTGGTCAATCTTGCCGTACCGCTGATGATCATCCTGATTGGTCAGGTGATCTTTATCGGCCTCTTCGCCTGGCTGGTCGTTTATTTTGTCATGGGCCGGGATTATGAAGCCGTGCAAATGTCGGTCGGCATGATCGGTTTCGGCCTGGGCGCCATGCCCAATGCTCTGGTCAACATGGCGGCACTCAGCGAAAAATACGGTTACGCACGTCAGGCCTACATTCTCGTCTCACTTGTCGGCGCGTTCCTGATTGATTTCGTCAATGCCCTGCTGATTACCTGGATGGGCGGCTGGTTTGTTTAGCGTGAAAAAGCAGTGAGGCGTAAGGAGCGGATGCGCCATCGGTTTTGCGCCTCACTCCTTGCGCCTCACTGCTTTTTCCGCACGGCGAGCATCAGATACGGTAGTGCAAGGAAAGGCCAGAGGCTGGCAGTAAGGCGGGTCAGGCCGTTGAAATTCAGGAAGTGGCCCTGCTGCCAGGTTGCCATGGCTGCTTCCGAATAAGGATTGGGCGGCGTCAGGTTGACCAGAACTGTTCCGGCCATCAGCGCCAGCCCGGCGAAGGCAATGCGCCAGGGCAAGGGCGGCAACAGCAACAGGGTCAGGGCAGCACCGCCGATCATCAGGCCCAACATCGCACCGGGCGTGAGCCAGACAAGAGCTTGCTGCGGGCCGACAAGAATCGCCGCCGCCAGGGTGCGGATGGCCAGCGCCAGCGCCAGGAAGGAACTCAGCAGCACCAGAGAGGATTTCCGTTCGACCAGCAGGGCGAAGAAAACCAGGCCGATCGCCACGGTATTGCAGACGACGATGGCCGTTTCGATGAGCAGGAATGAGGGGGGCGCGTAGGGGACGGCCGGGGTAATTTCCAGCAGATGGCGCAGGTCTCCCGTGCCGAACAGGAAGGTTTCCGGTGAAAGCTGGGTCAGGAGCCACAGCCCGACCAGCACCAGCCCGGCCTCGACGTGTGTTCCCGGTGCCAGCCAGTAGCGCAGGGTGGCGATATAGCGAAAGACGCGATGCCCCAGCCAGAGGGCAAGCAGGGCACCGATCGCGCACCCCAGCGTATTCGTGAAAAAATCCAGGTTCGACGGCACCCGCGAGGGCAGCCAGCCTTGTAGCGATTCCATGCTGAAGCTCAGCAGGGTTCCGAGCAGCAAGGCGGTCGGTGCCGCCAGCAGGGTCGGGAGTTGCCGCAGCGCCAGGGTCAGCAGAAAACCCAGCGGCAGATAGGCGAAGACGTTGATGGCCAGATCGAAGCCGGTCCAGTAACGCGGCCAGCCGGCCTCAAGGAAGGCAAAGGGCGAAAGGGCGGAATCGCGCCAGCCGGAAAAGGGGTGCAGGCTGGCGTAAATGATCAGCACCGCGTAGGCCAGCGCCAGATGCCGGGACAAGCGCCCGGTAGCGGCAGCGACTCTCCCGGAAGCCGACAGGGGCGAGGGGGCAGGCGGGGTGTTCATCCTGAAAAACTCTGTCATTCACTGCAAAGAGCGCAAAGAGTATCAAAGACTTGCCGGAAGCACATCAAGATTTTGCCATGTTGCCTGCAGAGACGATCCGCAAATCGGACGAATGGGCCTCAGACTCTCAAGAAACACCTGCCTGCATACGATGACGCCACGTTAATTTTCATGGTGCACACCCCGGAGGATGAAAAGCCCCATGAGGCGTAAGGAGTGAGGCAAAAACCGGTAGGGCATCCGCCCCACCCCATCTCTCCTCACTGCTTGTTCACGCTGATCGTAGCTGCGATTTCCCGCCTTTGGCGCAACTCAACGGCGCGATTTCTTCTGCCGGATCTGGGCCACGGACTGGGCCAGCATGGCTTCGGCAGCGGCGAAGTCAACATTGCTGCTCTTCTTCTGGCGCTCTTCTTCGGCGCGGCTTTTGGCTTCAATGGCCTTGGCTTCGTCGAGGTCTTTGGCGCGAACCGCCGTGTCGGCAAGCAGGGTGATCAGCGTCGGCTGCACTTCGAGAATGCCGCCGGAAACGTAGATCAGTTCGTAATCGTCACGATCAGGGATTTTCAGGCGCACCGTGCCCGGCTTGACACGGGTCAGCAGGGGAGCGTGGTGCGGCAGGATGCCCAGTTCGCCGGACTCTCCGGGAAAGACGGCCAATTCGGCCTCGCCGGAGAAGATTTCTTCTTCGGCACTGACCACATCAACATGAACGCGATATGCCATGCTTTCCTTCTCCTGCTGCTTAGAGCGTCTTGGCTTTCTCGAAGGCTTCCTCGATGCCGCCAACCATGTAGAACGCCTGTTCGGGCAGATTGTCGCATTCGCCATCGACGATCATCTTGAAGCCCTTGATCGTTTCCTTGAGCGGGACGTATTTGCCCGGCGAGTTGGTGAACACTTCGGCCACGTGGAAAGGCTGCGAGAGGAAGCGCTGGATTTTCCGCGCCCGATAAACCGAGAGCTTGTCTTCCGGCGAGAGTTCGTCCATGCCGAGAATGGCGATGATGTCGCGCAATTCCTTGTATTTTTGCAGGGTCATCTGCACGGCACGGGCGACCTGGTAATG
>CAYMYD010000185.1:0-5201 GCA_964394535.1 uncultured Propionivibrio sp.
GCCTGATCGAGGTGGATCCGGCGCAGCCCCGCTACCTGCAAACGGTCTGGGGGGTCGGTTATATCTTTGTGCCGGATGCGGCCAGCGCAGTCCCGGCGGAATGAAAATCCCCCGGAAGTTTTCTGCCTCGCTGGTCACGCGTACCGTGCTGCTGGTACTCGCGGCGGTGATGATCGCCGAACTGGCGACGTTTTCGATTGCCTTCCACAGCCTGCGCAGCAAGCATTTGCTACAGACGACGCAATATATTGCCGGGCAGATTCGCCTGCTGCAGACGATTCTGCCGACGCTTGATGCCATTCAGTTGGAACACCTGAAAGGCACAGCCCGTAGCGAAATGCAGTTGCAGGTTCGCAGCGACGGCGAAGCCGAGGCCACCCGGCCCGCCACCACCGGCTTTGCGGCCAGTCTGGCGCGGCGTCTGGAAGAAAAACTCGGCGAACCCATTGTCGTCCGTCGCTCCGAAACCAAGCATCATGGTCTGTGGGTGGCTTTCGATGCGGACGGGAAGCGCTGGTGGCTGGTGTTGCCGGCCTTCGATCCGCCGGAAATCACGTTGGAGCTCGTTTCCCGGCTGGCCATCGCGCTGGTCGCACTGCTGCTGATCGCCGGACTGTTCGTGCGCAGCATTGTCCGGCCGCTGAAACAGCTGGGAGAGGCCGTTACGGCCACCGGTGACGGGCAGGCCGTGCTGGTCGATCCGCAGGGGCCGTCCGAAATCCGCCAACTGGCCGGCCAGCACAACCGCATGGTCGCGCAACTGGCGCAGGCCGAAAGCGAGCGCCGCGAAATGCTTGCCGGGCTGACGCACGACCTGCGTGCGCCGCTGGCCCGTCTGCGCGTGCGGCTGGCCCTGCTGGAGGACGAAACGGCGCTCGCCGGGCTGAACCGCGACGCCGAAGACATGGAGCGGATTGTCACGCAATGTCTTTCCTTCCTGCGCAGCGAGGCCGACGAAAGCCTGGCCGACCCGCCCCTGCCGGTTGCCGATGCGATCAGCGATGCTGTCGCCCGTCAGCGAGAACTCGGACGTCCGGTAACGATGTTTGTCGATGCCGAAGCGGCTTCGGCGCAGGTCGCCATCGCACGCGGCAAACTGCAACGGGTGCTCGACAACCTGATCGACAACGCCCTGCAATACGGGGCGCCGCCCGTCGAAGTCCATCTCGCCATCGAACGCGCCGGGATGTTCGCGCTGCATGTGCGCGACCATGGCCCGGGCATCCCGCCCGAACAGCGTCAGCGCGTGCTCGAAGCCTTCGTACAGGGCGAATCGGCACGAGCCACCGGCGGCAATTGCGGTCTGGGTCTGGCCATCGTGCGTCGCATCGTCCTGGCCTGTCAGGGCGAACTCCGTCTCGACGACGCACCGGGCGGCGGACTGGCGGTAACGATAATACTGCCCCTGGCCCTGACAGAAGCCTGAAAAGCGGCGACAATAGCCGTTTCACCTCAAAAGCTGTCTGCCATGATGTACTACATTGAAAACGATTCGAATGACCCGCGCTTCAACCTGGCGCTGGAGCAATTTGTCTTTGACCACCTGAGCCGGGAGCATGATTACTTCATGCTCTGGCGTAACGATAACGCCATCATTGTCGGCAAGCACCAGAACACGATCGGCGAGATCAATCTGCCCTATGTGCAGGAAAAAGGGATTCGCGTGGTGCGGCGCCTGTCGGGCGGCGGGGCGGTGTACCACGATCTCGGCAACGTGAATTTCACCTTCATTGTTTCGGCCCGGGGACGACAATCCTTCGATTTCGCCTCTTTCTGCCGCCCGGTGGTCAGTGCGCTGGCCGAACTGGGCGTCACCGCGGAAATCAACGGCCGCAACGACATGACCATCGACGGGAAAAAATTTTCCGGCAACGCGCAGTACCGCAAGCGGGACCGAATCATGCACCACGGCACCATCCTCTACGATTCCAATCTGTCGATGGTCAGTCAGGCGCTGGCCGTCTCCCGCGACAAGATTGAATCCAAGGGCCTCAAGTCCGTGCAAAGCCGGGTAACCAACGTCAAGCCCTACATGACGGAGGATATCCCGGTCGAACGTTTCGTCACCGCCCTGCGCGACGCCATGTTCCGCGACTATGCCTTGCAGTCATACACCCTTGATGCGGCACAACAGGCAGCGGTCGAAAAGCTCCAGAGCGAAGTCTACGACACCTGGGACTGGAACTTCGGGGCTTCTCCGCCCTACAGCATCTGTAAGGAGCGCCGCGTGGAAAATTGCGGCAAGCTGGAAGTGCACATGGACGTTGAAAAGGGCGTCATCCAGCGCATCGCGTTTTTCGGCGACTATTTCGGCGACGGCGATACGGCAGAACTGGGCGAACGCCTCGTCGGGCAGAAAGCCGAACGTGCCGCGCTACAGGAAGCGCTCGCCACGGTCAACATCGGCGACTACTTCCATAACCTGGATATGGAAACCTTCCTCGACATCCTGACGCAGTAAGTCGCGGAAAAAGAAAAAGGCCTTGAATCATCAAGGCCTTTTCTGTTTATTCTGGTCGGGGTGAGAGGATTCGAACCTCCGACTCCTGCGTCCCGAACGCAGTACTCTACCAGGCTGAGCTACACCCCGACGGTGTCTTCGACGGTATCAGGAAGATCGGGCAACCGCGAAGGAGGGCAATTCTAGCAAAGAATCCTTGTAGGGGGAAGCGGGTAATGCACGAATTGCTGCTATCGCCAGTTCCGCTTCTTTTTCGGCCTGTTGTCGGGCGTAGTCCAGCGCCCCGGTCGCCCGGATCGCCGCCAGCACCGCAACAAAATCCTCGCGTCCGCTTTCTTCAATGGCTTTGCGCACACAGGCCGCCTGCTCGGGCGTGCCATGCCGCATCACGTAGATCAGTGGCAGGGTCGGCTTGCCTTCGGCCAGGTCATCGCCCAGATGCTTGCCGGTCTCAACCTCTTCACCCGAATAGTCGAGCACGTCATCGATCAACTGGAAAGCGGTGCCCAGATGCATCCCGTAGTCGGCCAGCGACTGCTCAAGTTCGGCAGAAGCCCCGCCCGCCCGGGCGCCCAACCGCGCCGAGGCTTCAAACAGTTTGGCAGTCTTGGAACGAATCACTTGCAGATAACGTTCCTCATCAACATTGGCGTCGTGGCAGTTCATCAACTGCAACACTTCGCCTTCGGCGATGACATTCGACGCTTCGGCAAGGATGCGCATGATCTCCATGTCCGCCACTTCAACCAGAATCTGGAAGACGCGCGAGTAGAAAAAGTCGCCGACCAGGATGCTGGCGGCATTGCCGTACAAGGCATTGGCGGTCTGGCGCCCACGCCGCAGATCAGATTCGTCGACAACATCGTCATGCAGCAGGGTGGCCGTATGGATCATCTCGATCACGGCGGCCAGTTCATGGTGCAAGGTGCCCTGATAACCGAGCGCGCCAGCGGTCAGCAACACCAGTGCCGGACGCAAACGCTTGCCACCACTGTGGATGATGTGCTGGCTGATCTGCTGCACCAGACCGACGTCGGAATGCAGATAGCGGTGGATGACCGTATCGACGGCCAGCATGTCCGCCTCGATCAGATGATGAAATTTTTCCTGCTTCAACGCTCAATACTCGGCAAAGGGAACAGCGCATCTTAGGGGGCGACCGGAATGGCGTCAAGCAAAAACGCGGTTCGCGCCGGACGCGCTCAGACGCTGACTCACTCGCTGCGCAAGGATGTCGTCATCTGTGCAGCCAGGCTTGTTCCCCGGGCGGCAATCCGGTTGCGCTTGCGGTGCATCCTCGACTTCTCGGCAGCCCCCAGGGCCGGAGGCTTGGGGACGGCTTTGCCCGGCCCGTAAGAATAGAGTGGCGACATCGGCCCGGCTGTCGAGCGCTGCCAGCCGCCGATGTGGATGCGTTCCTGGGTGATCAGGGCGTCAAGGTAGCCGCTGTTCTTTACCGTGTTGAGCGACAGCCCGGAAAAGCGGGCAATGTCACGATAAGAAAGCGAGCCGTAGATTTTCAGGGTGTCAAGAATCCGCCACATGCCGGGCGCATCACGGTTGCTGTCGTCAATAAGCGGGCGTGGCACGTCGGGCTGGTCGCCGAGGCTGTAAAGCGGCGTCGAGAAACGACCCTTGAGCTGACGCCAGCCACTGATGAAAATCAGGCGATGCTTTTTGAGCGCACGGATGTAACCGCCGCAGGCCAGCGTCGTCACGCCGATAAAAGCCTCCGCCGACAGATCGGAAACCGACATGCCGGATTTTTTCTCCAGCACGCGCAGGACGCGCTGCATCCCCGGGCTGGTTTCCGGTTCAGGGACAATCATCGTGCGGCGTCGGGTCATGGCAAGGGAATAAAGGAGAACATGGGTATTATCCTGCATTCCCGGGCGGAAGCGGTCAAGTCAACCGCTTCCTTGCGACAATGTTTCGAACAAAATCAGTCCGATTCGACAATTTCCTGGCGCTTTTTGAGCACCGCCGGAGAGAGCAGGACAACCAGAATCACGACCACCGTACCGAGCAGAAAGGCGCTGATCGGGCGGGTGACGAAGACGCTGAAGTCGCCATCGGAAATCAGCAAGGCACGGCGCAGGTTTTCCTCGATTTGCGGCCCGAGCACCAGACCCAGCAGCAGCGGGGCCGTTTCAACCTTGACCTTGATGAAGAAGTAGCCAACCACCGCGCAGCCGAGCATCAGCCAGACGTCGGCGACGCTGTTGCTGGCACCGTAAGCGCCGACGCAGCAGAACAGCAGGATCGCCGGGAAGAGCAGGCGGTAAGGCACTTTCAGCAGCGACACCCACATGCCGATCAGCGGCAGGTTGATGACCAGCAGCATGACGTTGCCGATCCACATGCTGACGATCACCGCCCAGACCATGTCGCGCTGTTCGACCATGATCTGCGGGCCAGGCTGGATGCCGTGGATCATCAGCGCGCCGATCATCAGCGCCATCAGGGCGTTGGACGGAATGCCCATGGTTAGCAGCGGGATAAAGGAAGTCTGCGCCCCGGCATTGTTCGCTGCTTCAGGCGAGGCCACCCCTTCAATCGCACCCTTGCCGAAGCGGGACGGGTCTTTGGCAATCTTCTTTTCGATGGCGTAGGCGGTAAAGGGCGGCAGAGCGGCACCGCCACCGGGCAGAACGCCCATGATCGAACCGATGCAGGTGCCGCGCACCGCCGCCGGGAAGGCGGTTTTGAGGTCTTTCCAACTGGGGAAGAGGTCTTTCAG
>CAYMYD010000186.1:0-5175 GCA_964394535.1 uncultured Propionivibrio sp.
AAGCACTGTATTTCACGTTAAGATTCGCCCTGTCTTTCACCAAACCAACGTTTTCCCATGCCCACTTCAATCGAAGTCAGCGAAAAAGCTGGCGTGCGCTACCTGCATTTCAGCGCGGAATGGATTCAGGGGGCCATGCGCATTCAGAAACCGAATGCGCTGGAGCTCGCCTACACCCGCGAGATGATGGCCGGCTTGTTGCTGCGTGAGCCGCCGTGGCCGCGCGAAGCCCTGTTGATCGGCCTGGGGGCCGGGTCGCTGGCGAAATTCATCTACCACCAGTTGCCGGAAACGAAGATCACCATCGTCGAGATCGACCCGCAGGTGGAAATCATCGCCCGCCTGCACTTCAAGCTGCCTGACGATCCTCAGCGGATGCGCATCCTCATCGGCGACGGTGCCGATTACATGCGCCAGCCGGGGAAAACGTACGACGCCATTTTTATCGACGGCTTCGACAAGGAAGGTCGCGCCGGGGTGCTCGACACCCTGCCCTTTTATCAGGCCTGCCGCGCCCGCCTGTCGGACAGTGGCATCATGTCGGTCAATCTGCTCGGACGCAGCCGGGGCTTCACCGCCAGCACCGAGCGCATCAGCACGGCCTTCGCCGGACGCGCACTGATCTTTCCCTCCTGCGACAGCGGTAACGCCATTGGCTTCGGCGCAGGCGAGGAAGCCGTCAACGTCCCGCTCCCGACCCTGATTGAGCGCGCCACGCAACTCAAGGAAGCGACCGGGCTCAACCTGCTCGCGACGATCCCGCGCCTGCAGGCGGCCGGAAAACTGGTGGATGAGCGGCTGGTGATCTGAGCTGCGCTGGCCGGATCAGGGATTTGCCCGTTCGGCCGGGCTGGCGTCTTCCGGCAAACGGTTTAGCAGCACCTTGTCAACGCGGTTGCGATCCATGTCCATGACCTCGAAGCGGCAACCGGCCACGGTGAAATGGTCGGTCGCCGCCGGGATCCGCCCCAGCACGTACATCACCAGACCACCCAGGGTGTTGTAGGCATTTTCATCCTCGCCGGGCAGATCATCTTCGATCCCGGCGGCCTGCTTCAGGCGTTCGATGGCCAGGCTGCCGTCGATCAGCAACGAACCATCCTCGCGTTCGATGATTTCCTCTTCTTCGGTAATGTCGGAAGAAGGCAGTTCGCCGACAATCGAGGTCATCACGTCAGTCAGCGTCACCAAGCCCTGCAGTTCGCCGTATTCGTCGACGATCAGCGCGCATTGCTGGCGTGAATTGCGGAAGTTCTCCAGGAGATGCGTCGTCGTCACGCCTTCCGGCACATAGAGTGGCGGACGCAGGAATTTTTCGACGTCGAACTTCTCACCTGCCAGCGCACTCTTGAGCAGGTCCGCAGTACGCAGGATGCCGACCACGTGCTCCAACCCATCACGACAGACGACGATGCGCGTAAAGGGCGATTCGGCAACACAGGCGCGGATCACCTCTTCCGGCTCGTCGAGGTCCAGTTCGTAAATATCGTTGCGGTGCGTCATGATCGCGGCGATACGCTGCTCGTCGAGGCGCAGGACGTTGGAGACAATCGCCTGTTCGCTCTCGTGGAAGACACCGGCCTCGGCCCCCTGCTCCATCAGCACGTTGATTTCATCGTTGGTCACTGGCGGTTCTTCACGGCTTTTGGCACCGACCAGTTGCAGCACCACGCTCGATGAACTCGACAGCAGCCAGACCAGCGGTCGCGTCATGCGCGCCATCCAGTTCATCGGTGCGGCGATCAGCGAGGCAATCTTTTCCGGCGCCAGCAGACCAAGTCGCTTGGGCACCAGTTCGCCGACCACCACCGAGAAATAGGTCAGCAGGACAACGACCACGATCAGTGACAGGGCGCGGGCATGCGGAGCCAGAAAGGGAACCTCGCTCAACCAGGCCGCCAGCGGTGTCGCCAGAGCGTTTTCACCGATGGCCCCGCTCAGAATACCGACGGTGGTGATGCCGACCTGGATGGTCGACAGAAAACCGGAGGGTTCGTTGGCCAGTGCCAGCGCCGTCTCAGCGCCGGGGCTGCCATCATCGGCCAGTTTCTGCAGACGCGATTTTCGGGAGGAGACAATGGCGATCTCGGACATCGCGAGAACGCCATTGAGCAGAATCAGCAACAGTAATAAAAATACGTCCATCCGGGCAATCGTACCCCTTTATGAAGAAGAGTCGAGGTCTTCACGCCGATAAACATCGTGCAGACGTACCGGCTCACGCTTCTTGCGCATGCGCAGATTCAGGACTTCCACGCCAAGCGAGAAGGCCATCGCGAAATAGATGTAACCCTTGGGCACGGCGTGACCAAAGCCTTCGGCCATCAGCGTGACACCCACCACCAGCAGGAAGGAGAGGGCCAGCATCTTGATGGTCGGGTGATTGGAAACGAAATCGCCGATCGTGCGGGCAAAAAGCATCATCAGTGCGACCGAGGCGACCACCGCCGCGATCATCACCGCCACATCCTTGACCATGCCGACCGCGGTGATGATCGAATCCAGCGAGAACACCAGGTCAATCATCATGATCTGGAAAATGATCGCTGTAAAAGTCGCCTTCACCTTGCTGTCATGGTGCTCTTCCTCGCCTTCGAGCAACTGGTGAACCTCCTGCGTACTCTTCCACACCAGGAACAGGCCGCCAAAGATCAGGATCAGGTCACGCGGCGAGAACGGTGACCCAAAAACGGTAAACAACGGCTGGGTCGCCCCGACAATCCAGGCCAGCAACAGCAACAGGCCGATGCGCATGAACATGGCCATGAACAAGCCCAGCTTGCGGGCTTTTTCCCGCGTTTCGCGGGGCAGACGATCGACCAGGATGGAAATGAAAATAATGTTATCAATCCCCAGTACCAGTTCCAGCGCGGTCAGGGTGAAAAAAGCAATCCAGGCCTCGGGGCTAAGCAGCAGGGACATGATATCCATAAGTAAAGCCTCTCTCTAAGATGAAAAGTGCGGCGGATTATAACGGGAGAATGACCAGTTTCCGTCTACTACCTTGTTGCAAAATCTGGGGGAGACTACTTGACACGTTGCAGCCGGGGACGCCCGGCGGGGGGGGTAACGGGGGGTTCGGGATCGTCATCCGGCAGCGAATCCGCTTCGGCGGGGTCTTCACCGGACGAATGACTTTGCGTGTCAAAGCTCATGCCGACGCCGTTTTCACGCGCATAGATGGCGGCCACGTTGGCGATCGGCACGTAAAGTTCGCGCGGCACGCCGCCAAAACGCGCCTGAAAGGAAATCCCTTCGTTGGCAATCGTCAGGTGGCCGGTTGCTTCCAGACCGATATTCAGGGTGATTTGTCCGTCGCGCACGAACTCGCGGGGAACGCGAGCCGTGGCATCAGGGAAAACGGAAATGTAGGGGGTGAAGCCGTTATCACAGCACCACTCGTGCAGGGCACGGAGCAGATAGGGCTTGGTCGAGGGAGGTTCCATGGTTTTTTCCGGCAAGGGGATCAGGCGCAGGAGAGAGCGGTCTACCGCCCGGCAAGGCACCGGACGGGACAAGGGCTCAGCGGCGCATCGCCTTTTCGGAAGGGGTCAGGGCGTCGATATAGCCCTGACGACTGAAGATCCGCTCGGCGTACTTCATCAGCGGCGCCGCCGTCTTCGGCAATTCGATGCCATAGTGATCCAGACGCCAGAGCAGCGGGGCAATCGCCACATCGAGCATGGAGAAGTCCTCGCCGAGCATGTGTTTCTGCTTGGCGAAGATCGGCACCATCTCGGTCAGCCGTTCGCGAATGATCTGACGCGCCTTTTCTGCTGCCTTGAGGTTCTTTTCCAGCGGCTCGATGTAGGAAAAAACTTCCCGCTCCATGGTGATCAGCAGTTGCCGCGCGCGGGCACGCATGATCGGGTCCGCCGGCATCAGCTGCGGATGCGGAAAACGCTCGTCGATGTATTCGTTGATGATGTTCGGCTCATAGAGGATGAGATCGCGCTCGACCAGCACCGGCACCTTGCCGTAAGGATTGATGATGGCGATATCTTCCTGCTTGGCAAACAGGTCGACGTCGATCACCTGGAAATCCATGCCCTTTTCGTACAGGACGATGCGACAGCGCTGACTGAATGGGCAGGTGATGCCCGAATAGAGATTCATCATGGTCAATACCTCAAAAAAACAAACCGGCATCGCAGCGGCAAAGGACTTCCGGTGCAGTGACGCAGACTTTCGGAAAACCGCCAGAAGAAAAAACAGAGTGGCCGGATTATACGCAAAACCCCCCGCAGATTAAAGGGGAGGAGACGCAAGTGCTTATCCTGCAAGCGATTTTCGCTCTCTGACGGCCTGTGCCAGCGTTCCGGAATCGACGTATTCGAGTTCGCCGCCGACCGGCACGCCACGGGCAATCCGCGAGACGCGGAGATGGTGACGCTTCAGCATCTCGGTGACGTAATGCGCGGTGGCCTCGCCCTCATTGGTGAAATTGGTCGCCAGAATGACTTCCTGCACCACCCCGTCGCAAGCCCGCGCCAGCAATTGCTCCAGCTGTAATTCGCGTGCGCCGATGCCGTCCAGCGGTGACACCCGCCCCATCAGCACGTAGTAAAGCCCCGAATAGGCTTGCGTCTGCTCCATCATGTTCATGTCCACCGGCGTCTCGACAACGCACAGCAGCGACGGGTCGCGCCGGGGCGAAGCACAGCGTTCGCAGACTTCAAGCTCGGTGAAGGTGTTACACCGCTGGCAGTGACGCAGGGCTTCCAGCGCCCGCTGCAGGCTGTCGGCCAGCCGCTGGGCACCACGCCGTTCGCGCTGCATAAGATGGTAAGCCATGCGCTGCGCGGATTTCGGCCCGACACCCGGCAAACAGCGGAGCGCCTCGATCAGGGCTTCGAGGCTGGACGGCGTTTGCATCAGAACGGCAGCTTCATTCCGGGCGGCAGATTCAGACCGGCCGTAAACCCGGCCATGCGTTCCTGCGTCACCTGCTCGCCACGGCGCACGGCATCGTTGATCGCCGCGGCGATCAGGTCTTCGAGCATTTCCTTGTCGTCCATCACCGACGCATCGATGGAGACACGGCGGACATCATGCGCACAGGTCATCGTCACCTTGACCATGCCCGCGCCGGACTGACCTTCCACTTCGATCTGCGCCAGCTGTTCCTGCGCCTTTTTCATGTTTTCCTGCATTTGCTGCGCCTGTTTCATCAGG
>CAYMYD010000187.1:0-1577 GCA_964394535.1 uncultured Propionivibrio sp.
CCATTCCGCAGTACAGCGATTACGTCATCCGCAGCAAGATTCCGGAGGCGACGAGTGCCTTGGCGTCGGCGCGGGTCAAGTTCGAGCAGTTTTTTCAGGACAATCGTACCTATTTGGGGGCCTGCCCAGCGACAGCACCGACGCTCAAGCCTGAAAGTACCAAAAATTTTGATTTCAGTTGTGATTCCCCTGCGCCTTCGGCGACCGCGTTCACCGTCAAGGCAACCGGGAAAGGGCCTATGGCGGGTTTTTCCTATTCGATCGATCAAAACAACGGGAAAACCTCCTCAACCAGCGCGACGGCCAAATGGCCTTCATTGTCCGGGGCGTCCTGCTGGATTACCAGCCGTGGTGGTTGCTAGCCATGAGACATCGCGCCAGCGGCTTATCACTGATCGAACTGATGGTCGGTTTGGCCATCCTGGCTTTCCTGCTGTTTCTGGCGATGCCGAACTTCAGTGCCTGGATGCGTAACGCCAAAATCCGGACTGCGGCAAATTCCGTCATCAACGGACTGAATATGGCGCGGGCTGAGGCGGTACGGCGTAATGTTCCTGTCCGTTTCCAACTGACCGATTCCCTTGCCGGCGGTTGCACCCTGAAACCCAATCATCCGGATGCAGACAAGCCCAATACCAACTGGGTGATCAGTGTGGATGATCCGTCCAATCTCTGTGGTAATGCGCTGATCGACGAAGGTGTGCCTCTGGCAGACAATGTGGCTCCGCGCATCATCCAGAAGCGTTCGGCGGCAGAAGATTCGGGGCGGGTCATAGCCGACGCCAACATGATGGTCATGACCTTTAATGGCCTGGGCCGGTTGACGACCACGCCACCAGACGTAAATGGTATACCGACGGCCAATGTCAGGTTGACGCCGCCGGACGGTGTTTGTAGCAATGCCATTGGTGCAGCGCGCTGTCTTTGTGTGACTGTTTCCATCGGAGGGCAGGTGCGCCTGTGCGATCCGAATCTTACTGACAGTACGGATCCTCAAAGTTGTTTCAATGGTTCCGTGGTGACGTGCGCACTTCCCTGAACAGGAGCTTTCATGCGTAATCGACAATCCGGCGTAATGTTGCTTGAAGCGATGATCGCCATCCTCATTTTTTCTCTGGGCGTGCTGGGCGTCGTCGGCATGCAGGCGATGGCTGTGGCGGCTTCGCGTGACGCCAAGTACCGTACCGATGCGGCGCTGCTGGCCAACGAGTTGATTGGTCAGATGTGGAGCAGTGACCGTACCGGAGCCGTGTTGAAGGCAAACTTCCAGGGGGATGGCGAGACATCCGGGCCGGGCAATGTGGTCACCGACACGGATGGCGCGAATTATCTGCCATGGAAAGTCCGGGTGGAAAACACATTGCCCGGAGGGCTTCCGCCATTGGTCGAATTCAAATATATCGACCCGGTCCCAGGCCCGAGGGCAGAAGCCAGCAAGGTGGAGATTACCCTGCGCTGGGTGGCGCCGAATGATGGCGTTGTGCACAACTACAAGGTTGCTGTCAGTATCATCTAGGGGGCTACGGTGTCAGAGAAAAATTATCGTTTGCCGGGTTTCTCCGCTGCCGGAACAGGCC
>CAYMYD010000187.1:1587-5172 GCA_964394535.1 uncultured Propionivibrio sp.
CGTGTGCCGGGTGGTTTCAGCCTGGTCGAGATCATGGTGGCGCTGGTCATCGGCATGCTTGGCATCATCGTCATGATGCAGGTTTTTGCCATGTTCGAGGCCCAGAAACGCACGACGACCGGCGGAGACGACGCAATCAGTAGCGGTTCGATCGCCCTTTATTCCTTGCAGCGTGATATTCAGCATGCTGGCTGGGGCATCAGTGCCATCAACACGATCGGCTGCACGCTGGTGGACAAGACGACCGGAGGGGCCAAGATCAAGCTGGTTCAGGGCAGTACGGATATTCCGCTGGCTCCGGTGACGATCAACCACGCGTCGATTCCGGCAGGGGACAGCAATACGGATACCCTGCTGATTGTTTCCGGAAACGGGAATGGTGCAGTTGAAGGCGACCAGATTCTTTCCGATCTGCGAACACTGTCAGGGCCGATTGCGCAGCCGACTATTTATGCCATGCGGTCGCCGGCGAGCTTTGCCATCAATGATTTTGTCGTGGCTGCGCCGCGTGACAGGGCGGCAAGCTGTTCCCTGAACGCCACGAAGGTTACGGCAGTTGACCATTCCGCTCTCAACGTCACGCTCGGCAGTGCGGCTTCATTTGCGGTTCAGCCGAGTGATCGTTTGTTCCATCTCGGGGCGGACCCGGTGATTCGTGCATACGCCATTCGTGACGGCAATCTGACCGTCTGCAACTGGCGTGAAAATGATTGTTCCAGCGCGGCTAACGCCGGTAATGCCAAATTCTGGGTGCCGATTGCCAACAACATGGTCAGTCTGCGTGCGCAGTACGGGCGTGATACAACGGTTGGTGACGACGCAGGCACTGGTGCCATGAATGGTGTGCTGGATGTCTGGGATCAGAATATCGCGACCGCTGCCGGTACTGGCACGCAGAAGATCAGCAACAATTCGGCGCGGAACATCCATGGCTGCGCCATCATGCGTATTCCGGCGGTGCGTGTTGTACTGGTGGCGCGCAGCAGCCAGCCGGAGAAAGTTGATACTGCGGGTGAGCACGTCACCAAGACGCTTCCGGGAGCGATCACCTGGCCAACCAGGATGCTCTGGATGGGCAATGACGTAACGGCGCATACGCTTGATGCCACGGCGGCAGAGGTGGTGTCGATCGTCCCGCCCGATCCCAATCCGGTCTGGCCGACCTGGCAGGATTTCCGCTACAAGGTTTTTCAGGCCGTCATACCGCTTCGCAACGTTACCTCGCAGGGAGTGCCGGAAGAATGTTGAACACGATGCCAAAAGTCCGGCGCGCTGCTGTGTTGGCGGGCCAGCCGAACGCGCACAGCCAGCGTGGCGTGGTGCTGATGATTTCGCTGATTATTCTGGTGGCCTTGAGTATTGCCAGCATTGCCTTGGTGCGTTCTGTCGATACGACCAACATCATTGCCGGAAACCTGGCTTTTCAACAGGCTGCCACGCGAGCGGCCGAGGCAGGGACAGAAGACGCCATTGTTTTCGTGCTGCAAAATCCTGGCGGCTTGTCTACTGTTGATTTGCAGAGTGATCATACGGGCGCGACCGGGCGCGGCTACGTTGCTTCGATGGCGGACAACCCGGCCAATGCCGCAGCCTGGGATGCGTTATGGCGCGCGACGATCAACCCGAATCCGATCGCCACGCCGACTGCGCCCCGATCCTGCATCGAACGGGTCTGTTCACTGCCGGTCGATGCTGCGGGCAATTTTGTTTCCTACACCATTCAGCGCATGTGTGCGCAGGCGGGTGATCCCCGCCTTGACGCGACCGGCTGCATTCGGGCCACGCGCAAGATGGCTGGCGAGGGCGAAGATATCAGCGCCGGCAGAAAGCCTCTCTCACAGATCACGCAGTACTACTACCGGGTTACTACCCGCGTTGTCGGGCCACGTAATACCACAAGTTTCATTCAGACCATCATTGCCAGGTAAATCGGGAGCACACCATGAAATCCCAGACCACATCCCCGTTCTCCGTCGCCTTCACCTGCCGTGCGTTGACGGCGATAACGTCCAGTTTGCTGGCGCTTGGCGTGCTGGCGGCTCCAACGCCCTTGGCGAACGAACCGTTTGCCCTGTCGGCGAGCATTCGTGCCTTGCCGAACGTCATGTTCGTGCTTGATGATTCCGGCTCGATGAACGATGAGCACCTGCCCGACTGGGCGGGGCCGTACATGGTTGGTCCGACGACGATCACCCGGCCCAGCTGGTTCTTCAACAGCTCCTACAATGGTCTCGCCTACAACCCGGCGATCGTTTATCGTCCGCCGGTGATGTACCAGGCAAACGGGTCGCCGGACACCACCACTTATCCGAGCATGACCGGAGAAAGCGCTGCAACCGGGGGGGACAGTGGCGCCACCCCGGCCAACCGTAACTGGCACGAGCTCAAGGTGGATGGCTATGGCATACAGTCGGTAGCGAAAATTGATCTTGAGTCAAAGCCCAGAAGGTATTACACAACGATCACCGGCGAATACTGCGCTGCGGCGAACCTGCGGCAATGTATCGCCGCCTCGGGGGCGGCGGTGGTTGGGGGGGTAACCTATAATTTCCCGGCGCCGCTGCGCTGGTGCAAGGACGTGGCCTCGTCGCAGGGCACAACAGCAGGTGCGAACACCAAGTGTCAGGCCACCCGTGTCGATGCCGACCCGACCAATGGAATTGATGGCTACAGCTACCCGCGTATTGCCGAGCAGCGTTATTCCGTGTTGACGATTGGCGGTGCCGGCACGGTCAACAGTATCAAGGTTGACGGCAAGGAACTGCTTTCTGCGCCGGTGACGGGAACAAGCTCAACGGATCTGGCTGACAAACTGGCGGGTGGCAATGGCATCAGCAAGTGCACCTACAATGTGTATGGAAGCTGCACGACCATTGGCTATCGTGCCCAGGCCAGCAGCGACAAGGTCACGATTTACGGTGTGAATGCAACGACCTCGACGCCGGTGGTGACGGTGAGCGGGACGACTGTGACGCCCACGGCCTTTTCCAGCGGCAATGTGCCGGGGGTGACCTGGTACGTCGTGATCTCGCCGGATGTGTCCAGCTATCCCTATCCGGGCAGTGCGGAGAAAGCGCCGACCCGTACTGACTGTGCGGGGACGACCTGTACCTATGTTGAGGAAATGACCAATTACGCCAACTGGTATTCCTACTACCGTTCGCGCATGCAGATGATGAAGACGGCGTCGAGTATCGCCTTCTCCGGTCTGAGTGACAATTTCCGCGTGGGTTATTTCAGCATCAACAATGCAACGGGCAGCGATTTTCTTGGGGTTAGTGATTTTACCGGTACCCAGCGTCACGCCTGGTACAGCAAGTTTTTTGCCGCCAGGCCCTATGGCCCGACCCCCCTGCGCACCGGGCTGGCCAATGCCGGGAAATACTACGCCGGCAAGCTCGCGACCCTGAACGGTCAGACGGTGACTGACCCGATGCAGTATTCCTGCCAGCAGAACTACACCATTCTTTCGACTGACGGTTACTGGAATGACGCAGCGGATCCGACGGACCTTCAGGGTCAGCCGGTGGGGCAGCAGGACGGTGACGTTGACCGCCCCTTCTATGATGGCATGCGCTACCGTAA
>CAYMYD010000188.1:0-5136 GCA_964394535.1 uncultured Propionivibrio sp.
TGAAGTCCATGATTTCACTATTGTTTTTTCCGGACTTGATCATCGTGCGAATCTCACGGCGCAGATCGACGGCGAGTTCGGCGTTCGAACCGGCCAGTGATTCGTTCTGGCAGACCAGGCAGCGCAGTTCGGTAGAAATTTCCACCAGCCGCTTTTCGGCCGCTTCATCCTGCGCCAGCGGTTCGGCTTCACCAGCGAACGCCGGGGGGGCAAGCAAAACAAAGGCCAGGAGCAGGGCAGGGAGCAAGGAGAAGGGGAAAGCCCGACCGCTACGAAACATCCGGGTTCTCATCGATTCAACTCCTTGACCAACGGCAGCAGCTTGCTGGAGAACACCTCGGGTGTGATCGGGCCGGTATGCTTCAGGCGGATGATGCCGGCCTTGTCGATGACGTAGGTTTCCGGCACACCATAGACGCCGTAGTCAATGCCGACACGCCCGTCGAGATCCAGCGCGGAGAGTGCATAGGGATTGCCATGACGCTGCAACCAGGCGCTGGCGCGCTGGGTGGCCATGGTTTTCTCGGCTTCGGCGTTGATCTTCGACATGTCGAAGCTGGCGTCGCCGCGTACTTCCTTGTAGTTGAGGCCGATCAGCGTCACCGTCTGGCTTTTCGCCATCTGCACCAGCATCGGATGTTCCTGACGGCAGGAAACACACCAGGTCGACCAGACATTGAGCAGCCAGACCTTGCCCTGCATGTCCTGCGGAGAAAATTTTTCGTCGCTGCCGAGCTTGCTCAGACTGAAAGCCGGTGCCGGTTTGCCGACCAGCGGCGAGGGCACTTCACGCGGATCCAGATTCAGCCCCACGGCCAGCAGGACAACCAGAACAATAAAGCCGATCAACGGCCAGAGAAAACGGTTCATTTCTTCCACACCCGATAACGGCGGTCACAAATCGCCAGCAGGCCACCGAGCGACATCAGCAGGCAACCGCCCCAGATCCAGTCAACGAAGGGCTTGAGATAGACGCGCACCACCCAGGCGCCGTTCAGCTTGTCACGCTCGATCGGCTCGCCGAGCGAAACGTAGACGTCGCGCAAAAAACCGGTGTCGATGGCCGCTTCGGTCATCGGCATGCCGGAGGCCATGTAGAAGCGTTTTTCCGGCCCGAGCTTGCGTTGCAGTTTGTCCTTGTGCAGGAGATCGACATCGCCGATCAGCGCCACGTAGTTCGGCCCCTGCTGCTCGCGTACCCCGTTGAAGACGAAACGGTACTGGCCCAGGCTGACCGTATCGCCGGGACTCATCTTGACGTCCTTCTCAACCTCGTAGGCGCTGACCAGCGTCACCCCGATGACGAAAGCGGCCACACCAAGATGCGCGAGATGCATGCCGAGGAAGCTCGCCGGTTGATCGAACAGGGCAGACAGCCACGCCCGTTCGCCCTGGGTCGCCTTGACCCGCCGTGCGATGTTGAGAAAGGCGGTAAAGATGATCCAGAAGGCCAGCAACAACCCCATCCCGACCAGCGCGCTCCAGGTACCGAACAGCAGCGGCGCGGCAAAACCGAGAAGGGCTGCCAGCAGCAGGACGTAGCGCAGCGAACGCACCAGTTCCGGCAGGGCGGCGGCTTTCCAGCGGGCAAAGGGCGTGACGCCGATCATGAACAGCAGCGGCACCATCAGCGGCACGAACACGGCAGCGAAATACGGTGGGCCGACCGAGAGTTTGCCCAGGCCAAGGGCGTCGATCAGCAGCGGGTAGAGCGTGCCGAGCAGTACCGAGCCGCAGGCAACCACCAGCAGCACGTTATTGGCCAGCAACATGGATTCGCGTGAGAGCAGCGCAAAGCGTCCACCCAGACCGATTTTCGGGGCACGCCAGGCGAACAGGGCGAGCGATGTGCCAATCACCACGACCAGGAAAGCGAGGATGAAGATGCCGCGACGCGGATCGGTCGCGAAGGCATGTACCGAGGTCAGCACCCCCGAGCGCACCAGGAAGGTGCCCAGCAGTGACAGTGAAAAGGCGGAAATAGCCAGCAGCACCGTCCAGTTCTTGAAGCTGCCGCGCTTTTCGGTCACGGCCAGCGAGTGCATGAGCGCGGTGCCAACCAGCCAGGGCATGAACGAGGCGTTTTCCACCGGGTCCCAGAACCACCAGCCGCCCCAGCCGAGTTCATAGTAGGACCACCAGGAGCCGAGGGCGATGCCCAGCGTCAGAAAGATCCACGCAGCGGTGGTCCACGGCCGTGACCAGCGCGCCCAGGCGGTATCCAACTGGCCGGAGAGGAGGGCGGCAACGGCAAAGGCGTAGGCCACCGAAAAGCCGACGTAGCCCATGTAGAGCATCGGCGGGTGGATGATCAGGCCGGGGTCTTGCAGCAGCGGGTTGAGGTCGCGCCCTTCGGCGACGGCGGGCAACAGGCGCTCGAAGGGATTGGAACTGGCCAGGATGAACAGCAGGAAACCTGCCGTCACCAGTCCGAGCACACCAACCACGCGAGCAACCATGATCGGCGGCAGATGCTTGGAAAACAAGGCCACCGCGAGCGCCCATAGCCCGAGCATGAAGGCCCACAAGAGCAGCGAGCCTTCGTGTCCGCCCCACACGGCGGCGATGCGGTAAGGCAACGGCAGCAGGGTGTTCGAATGCTGGACGACGTAGACTACCGAGAAGTCGTTCTGGATGAAGGCCACGGTCAGGCAGGTAAAGGCAAACATCAGCATGACATTGAGCGCCCAGGCTGCCGGACGCGCCAGGGCGATCCAGCCGGAATGCTGCCGATGGGCGCCAACCAGGGGCAGGATGCCTTGCACCAGTGAGACGCAAAAGGCCAGGATGAGCGCGTAGTGACCGAGTTCAGGGATCATTGTTTGAATGAAAGGGAAGGTAAAACGTGAAATGTGAAAGTGAAAGGTGAAAATCAGGCGCTTCGTGCTTTGTAAAGGACAAACCGATCCGACACGACCGCTACCGGCAGGGTTCCCCACATTTCACGTTTCATTTTTCACCTTTCACGGCATTTTCAAAGTTTTCGTTGCCGACTCAACCGCCTTCTTGTTGGCAGCGGCGCGTTGTTCGGCATCTCCAACGGCTTGGGCAGCTTCGGGCGGCATATAGTTCTCGTCATGCTTGGCTAAAACCTCGCTGGCCTGAAAAACACCGTCTTCGGCGAACTTGCCCTGTACCACAGCCCCTTTGCCTTCGCGGAACAGGTCGGGCAGGATGCCCTTGTAGCGCACCAGCACTTCCTTTTCGGTGTCGGTGATGACGAAGTTGATCGTCACGCCGTCGGCTTCGCGCCGGATCGATTTTTCACCGACCAGCCCGCCCACGCGGAAGGCCTTGCCCTTGGGTGCCTCCCCCGCCGCCACCTGTGTCGGCGAGAAGAAAAACACCAGATTGCTCTCAAAAGCGTTGAGAATCAAAGCCGCGATCAGCCCGAGCACGGCCAGGCCGCTGACGATCAACAGGGCGCGTTTATGCCGCGTCTTCATGGCTCGCCTCCAGCATCAGTTTCACGCTCCAGCTGCTCGGCGCGGTACTGGCGACGCAGGCGCTCGGCCAGCTGCCTGCGGCTTCTCACGATTAGAATCGGCTCGACGATCATCACCAGCGCCATGACGACGAAGGAGCCCCAGACATAGACGCCATGTTTGCCCATGGCGAGAAAATCGGCAAAGCTGTTCCAGTACATGGTTTAGTAAGGTGTAAGGGGTGAAGAGTGAAGAGAAACACCGCAAGGCGTCACGGATTGTTGGCGAATGGCGGCATACGCCGGGGTTTTATTGTTCATCAGATTCACTCCTTGCCCGTCGCCATTCCCAGTTCCTCCTTGACCCAGAGGGTGTCCTTTTCGCGTTCGAGCATGATGCGGCGGGCGCGCATCAGCCCGACGGCGATCGAGTACATCCAGCAGCCCAGCGCACAAAGCAGCATGCCCCAGAGCATGGTCACGGCCATTGACGACTTTTGCAGGTTGACCGTCGAGCCCTGGTGCAGGGTGTTCCACCATTTGACCGAGAAATAGATGATCGGAATGTTGATCACGCCGACCAGCGCCAGAATCGCCCCGGCCTTGTCGGCACGGCGCGGATCGTCAATCGCCGACTGCAGGGCGATGAAGCCGACGTAAAGGAAGAGCAGGATCAACTCGGAAGTCAGCCGCGCGTCCCATACCCACCAGGTTCCCCACATGGGTTTGCCCCACAGCGAACCGGTCCATAATGAAAGAAAGGCAAACAGCGCGCCGGTCGGTGCCAGCGCCTGCGCCATCATTGACGACAGGCGGAAGTTGAACGCCAGCCCCAGCCCGGCCCAGAAGGCCATCACCAGATACAGGAACATGGAGAGCCACGAGGCCGGCACGTGCAGGAAAATGATGCGGTAGCCCTCCCCCTGCTGCGCGTCCGTGGGGGCGATCAGAAAGCCGATGACCAGCCCGCTGATGCCGAACAGCGCGGCCAGCGCCCAGAACCACGGAATCATCTTCCCGGCCAGCGGGTAGAAGGCTTGCGGACTGGCAAAGCGATACCAGTTGATGGTTTTTTTGGACACTTCCTACTCCAAAGCAATCCGTAAAGCAGCTGCCGTTGGCCACGGCGCAAAAAACACGCTGCCCAAGGTCAGCGCGCCCAACAAGGAGAGATGCGCCTGCGCGCTCATCCCGGCGACGACGGCCTCGACCGCGCCGGAGCCGAATATTAGCACTGGAATATATAAAGGCAGAATCAGCAGCGACAAAAGTACACCACCACCGCGCACGCCCAGCGTCAGCGCCGCGCCAATGGCCCCGATCCCGGACAGCGCCGGGGTGCCAAGCAGCAGTGACAGGGTCAGCATTCCCAGCGCCTCGCCGGAGAGATCGAACTGCACGCCCAGGAGCGGTGCCAGCAGGGTCAGCGGCAGGCCGGAAACCAGCCAGTGGGCGATGACCTTGCCCAGCACCACCAGCCCCAGCGGATGCGGCGCCAAGGCCAGTTGTTCGAGCGTCCCGTCGCGGTGATCGTCGGCGAACAGGCGCGGCAGCGAGAGCATGGTGGCCAGCAGCGCCGCCACCCACAGGACACCAGGGGCCAGCTTGCGCAACAGCGACGGTTCCGGGCCAATGCCTAGCGGGAACAGACTGACCACGATGATGAAGAAAAACAGCACGGAGGCGATATCCGCCTGCCGCCGCATGGCCAG
>CAYMYD010000189.1:0-5135 GCA_964394535.1 uncultured Propionivibrio sp.
GGTAACAGCAAGGAGAAAAGTCCATGAGCTATGACGTATTGCTGAAAAATGGTTTTGTTGTTGATTACGCGACAGACATAGCCCGGATCGCGGACGTGGCGATCAAGGATGGAAAAATCGCCCGGGTCGATCAGGATATCGACGCCTCTGCCGCACAAGAACTGTATGACCTTGAAGGGCTGACCGTTGTCCCGGGAATTATCGATTCCCACGTTCACCTGTCTGCCTGGCTCGGCGGGGGGCTGGGTCACAAGATGCTGGCCAAAGCGGGTGTCACCACGGCACTTGACATGTCCGGCCCCGGAGAAAGCGTGTTTGAGCTCATCCAGAGCCACGGCGTGGGGATCAACGTGGCCACCATCGAATACGTGCGTCCCGGACATACGGTTTCTTCCGCCGACCCCGGTGAACAGGAGATCGCCGAACTTTTGTCCCGGCTGGCGAAGCAGGGCTCCATCGGCGTGAAAATGCTTGGCGGACACTACCCCCTGACGCCGGAAGCAACCCGTCGCTGCATCCGGATGGCAGCCAATCAGGGTGCCTATATTGCCTTCCATGCCGGAACCACCGAAAAAGGCTCCAATCTCGAAGGCTTTCTCGAAGCCGTGGACATCGCGGACGGCCTTCCGCTCCATCTGGCGCATATCAACGCCTACTGTCGCGGCCTGATCAAACCGTACATGGAAGAAACCGAAATCGCGCTCAAGACCTTGAGCGACAACCCGAACATCATGTCCGAGGCCTATCTTTCGCCAATGAATGGCACCAGTGCCGAGATCGTCGATGGCGTCCCCGGCAGTGCGGTGACCAGACGCTGCCTGCTGACCGGCGGTTTTACTGCCGACGAGAAGGGCATGGAAGCGGCGATCCTTCAGGGATGGGCACAGGTCAACTACCCCCATGCCGGAGAAACCATCCTTGTTACAGGTGAAAAAGCGCTCGCATTCTGGCGCAGCATGGAAACCAATGCGAACGTCAGCTTTGCCGTCAACCCGGTCGAGCCCAGAATTCGCCTGTGCGCGGCCAAGCGGCCAGACGGCAGTTTTGTCGTTGACTGCATCAGCACCGACGGGGGTGGCATTCCCAGAAATGTCATCATCCCCATGGGGCTGGCACTGCTTGATCTCGGCGCGTTTTCATGGAAGGAGTTTGTCCGGAAGACGAGCCATAACCCGGCCAGAATGCTGGGACTGAGCAACAAGGGTTCGCTTGCCGAAGGCAAGGATGCCGACATCACCGTCATCAATACCCGGAAACGCAAGGCGGAGATGAGCCTGATCGACGGCAGGCTTTGCCTTTACAAGGGACGTGTCTTTGGTCAGGGAGGCAAGGTCATCACCACCCGGGCCGGTGAGGCCTACCTGAAAGGCCGGGGCTTGCAGACCATTGTGGTCAATCCCGAAGATCGCGGCATCCGCCGCTGACTTTCCGCGAAGACGGGGCGTAGAACAGCAAAAAAAATCCCGCGCAATTGGCGCGGGATGTAAATCCCATCGTTGCGATGGGTCAGGGAGGGTCAAACGTTGCCAGCGGGGGACGCTGGAGCAACGCTTTGCAGTCTACGCGCCGACCCGCCACTTGTCTGTGGCAAGTTTTCGGCGCTTGCGTAACGGATTGTAAGCTGTATGACTTCCTACGGATTGCGGAGCTTCGCCGCCATGTCGCTGGCAATCTGCCGCAGCGCACGACGCTGGGCGGCAACGAGACTGTCCGGGGAAGCTCCGGCAGCCGCTTCATGAACCGTGCTGCGTCCGATGAGCGGCTTGCCCTGGCGGGGCTCGAAACGCCACACGATATCGACGTCGGCACCGTGCCCGGCCACCGCATCGAAGCGCTGCACGTCGAGGTACAGCCGGAAGTCGGCGTCGAAACGCTGGGCGTCGGCCGGCAGGGCGATGATCCGGGAGGAATCAAGCGCACGCCCCAGTTCATCGGCCAGCGCACGCGGAATACCGCGCCGTAGCGGTTCGGCCCAGCGCCGCGTTTCGTCGATGCTGATCTGCTGGCCAGGCTGGCGCACGACGAGTTGTGGCCGGTCGATTTCGTCCGGCAGGCTGCTGTGCACGATGACGATACTCGGCGATGTACCCCGTGGCGGGGTGCTCGTCGCACCCTCGTCGAGCGTGTAATGCAAGGTGGGTGGCGTGCTGCCGCAAGCAGACAGCCAGAGCGCGGCCAGGAGGCCAAAGAATCGTGTGTTCAGGATCATCTCATTCCCCTTTCTTGCCGCGCAGCAGGGCTTCGGGCTGACGATCGAGCAGATCGGCCAGATTGCGTACCGTCGCCGCCGCCTTGCCGACTTCACGCAGGGTTTCGCGCAGTTCGAGTTGCAACGGCGCGTCACTGGAGAGCAGTCGGTCGGTCGTGGTGAGGGTCTGGTCGATCTTGCCCAGCGTCTGGTCAGCGTTTTCCAGCGTTTTGCGTGCACCGCGCAGCGTTGCCGTCAGTTCCGGCGTCAATTCCTTGTCGACCCGTACGACCAGGCGGTCGACGTCCTGCAGGGTGTGGCGCAGGGTGTCGACGATGAGCATCAACTGATCCTGCAAGGAGTCGAGCACTCCCGGTTGCGTCGGCAGGATCGGTGTGGCGGCTTTCCAGTCCACGCTGGCCGGTTTGGCCTGCGGGAAAAAATCCAGCGCGACAAAGCGCTGACCGCTCAGCAGATTGCCGGTCTGCATCTGGGCACGGAAGCCGCGCGCCACCATCTGGTCAAGCACTTTTGCGTAGTCCTTCTTCGCGATCTTGTATCCCTGCTTGTTGCGGAAAAGGTGCAGCATGCGCTCGGGATAGAGATTGATGTCGACGGCCATGCCGAAGCGATTGCTGGGCTGGTCAAAACTCAGCGCCACGCGGGTGACTTCGCCGAGCACAATGCCGCGAAAATCAACCGGCGCTCCGACCGACAGGCCGCGTACCGATTCATGGAACAGCAGCGTGTATTTTTCCACCGCGCGGTCGGGAACGCGGTGCGCCGCCGTTTCGTCGCGATGCAGGACAAAACGTGCCTCGGCTACGGCCGGGGGATTCGCCTCGTCGCCATCCATGCCGGGCGAAGAAAAGGCGATGCCGCCGAGGGCGAGGCTTAGCAGCGACTGCATGTCCAGCTTGGCCCCGTTGGCGTCGAGCGAGACGTTGATGCCGCTGGCGTGCCAGAAGCGCGAGCTTTCATTGACAAAGCGGTCATAAGGCGCATCGACGAAAACGCGCACATCGACCCCCTTGCCGTCCTTGCGCAGTTCGTAGCCGATCACGCGGCCAACCGGAATACGGCGAAAGTAGACGGGCACGCCGATGTCGAGCGAACCCAGATCTTCCGCTGTCAGCAGAAATGGCCGTCCGGGCGTATCGGAAGTCACCGGTGGCGGCACGTCCAGGCCGGTGAAGTGGTGTTGCTCGACACCACTTTTTCCGGGGTCGATGGCGATGTAGGCACCTGAGAGCAGGGTATTGAGGCCGGAAATATTACCTGCCGAAATCCGTGGACGGACCACCCAGAAACGGCTGTCCCGATCGAGCAGCGTACTGGCCTGGCGATCCATCAGCACCGTGGCGCGTACCGATTTCCGGTCTTCGTTCAGTGCGATGCTTTGCACCGTGCCGATCTCGACATCCTTGAACCGGACCTTGGTTTTTTTGGCCTCCAGGCCCTCGGCATGAGAAAAGTCGAGGGTGATTTCCGGGCCGCGTGCCATGATGGCCTGCACGGCCAGACCCAGCCCGACCAGCACGGCGACGATCGGCACAATCCAGATCGCCGCCAGGCGACGACGTGGGCGACCGTTTTCCAGCGTCGGTGACGGGATCTCAGGCAACCGTGATGATGCCTCCTGATTCATGCATTTTCTCCTTGTTCCGCGCTATCCCAGATCAGGCGGGGATCGAAAGCCATCGTCGCCAGCATGCTCAGGATGACGACCGCACCGAACGCCAATATTCCAGGCCCGGCGCTGATCGAGGCCAGCGACTGCGCCTGGACCAGGGCCACCAGAATGGCCACCACATAGACGTCGAGCATCGACCAGCGGCCGATGATTTCGAGCAGGCGATAGAGCCGGGTGCGCTGCACCGCAGCGCCCTGCCGACGCCGCCAGACGGTGACGATCAGGGCAAGAAGCGACACCAGCTTGAGCATCGGCACGGCGACACTGGCGAAAAAAATGATGAAGGCCAATTCCCACGAACCCGAAGTCCAGAAATAGACGACACCGCTCAGGATGGTGTCACGCTGGACGCCGAACAGCGAACCGGTTTCCATGATCGGCAGCAGGTTGGCCGGAACGTAGAGGACGGCGGCGGCGATCAGCAGCGCCAGACTGCGTTGCAGGCTGTCCGGCTTGCGCTGGTGCAGCAAGGCGCCGCAGCGAGGACAACGAGCGTCGGCGGCGGATTTTTCCAGGCGGCCACAGACGGCGCAGCGGACATAACCGTAGCGGGCGGCACTGACGCTCATCTTCCGGTCTCCCAGGCCTGCCACAGTGCATGCTCATCAAGCTGCGTGGCAAGCGCCGCCAGCACCAGCATCAGTGTGCCGAAACACCACAATGCCGGGCCGATCAATACTTCAGCGAGGTTCGACAGCTTGACCAGCGATACCAGGATACCCAGGATGAAAACCTCGATCATCGCCCACGGATGCGCCAGCCGCAGTGTCCGGAAAACCATTGCAAAGCCCGGGGGACGCTGGCCGAAGTGCAGAGGCAGCATGAGCCAGAGCAACGCCCCCAGTTCAATGAACGGCACCACGACGGTAGTTGCCAGCAGCACCAGGGCAACCGGAATCATTTCGTCCTGCCAGAGCCGGTACGCTGCGCCGAAAACGGTGGTTTCGATGCGCTGCCCCTGGAGGTCGAGACCGACGATGGGAAAGGCATTGGCGAACAGCAGCAGCACCAGCGCCGCACAGCCCAGAGCCAACGCCCGTTCCAGACAGCCGGGACGGGAACGGTATAATTCAGCACCACAGCGGGGGCAACTCGCTGTTCCTCCGGGTTGCAAGGGCAGTTCGCGGAGCAGCAGGTCGCATTCGTGGCAGGCCGTCAGTGGCGGGGTTTCTCCATGATGGCAGGTTCCGGCAACTGGCGGAGCAAGGGATGGCATGACAGACAATCGGATCAGAACAGGGGCATAGGATACAC
>CAYMYD010000190.1:0-5135 GCA_964394535.1 uncultured Propionivibrio sp.
TCGACTTCATCGACATGGAAAGCCAGCGCAACCAGCGCGAGGTGGAAAACCGCCTGCGCGAAGGCCTGCGTCTGGACCGCGCCCGCGTGCAGACCGGCAAGATCAGCCGTTTTGGCCTGATGGAACTCTCGCGTCAGCGCCTGCGTCCCGCACTGGCCGAAACCAACTACATCCCCTGCCCGCGCTGCTCCGGCACCGGTCACATCCGCAGCACCGAATCGGCCGCGCTGCACATCCTGCGCATCCTTGAAGAAGAGGCGATGAAGGACAACACGGCGGCCATCCACGCCCAGGTACCGGTCGATGTCGCCACCTTCCTGCTCAACGAAAAGCGCCACGATATCCAGACCATCGAACTGCGTCATCAGTCACGCATCCTGCTGATCCCCAACGTCCATCTGGAAACCCCGCAGCACAGCATTCTGCGCCTGCGTCATGACGAACTCGCGCAGGACGAATTGCAGCAGCCCTCGTACCGGATGGTCGAAACCCCGGCAGAAGAGGAAGGCAAGCTGCCGACCTCGGCCAGCGATAGCAAGAGTACACGCCAGGAAGCGGTCATCAAGGGCATTACCCCGGCCCAGCCGGCACCGATCATTCCCGAGAAGCCGGCGGCAGCCGAAGTCCCACAGGGTGGCGGCTTCATCGCCAAGATCCTCGCCTGGTTCCGCAGCGAACCCGAGCCGGAAGTGAAAGCACCGGTCAGGAAAAAGGTGGCCGAAAAGCCGCAGCAACGCAATGGTCGCAACAACAATCGCCGCAACAACCGCCGCGACGAGGAACGGGAGAGCACGGAAACACCGGCCAGGGAAGCGCGCAAACCGCGCCAGCAGGCTACCGCCAACCGCGAGGAAGGCGCTACCGCCCAGAAGCCCGCGCGCGAAAACAAGCGCCAGCGGGGCGAGCCGCGCAAGGAACGTCCGGAAGCCCAGACACTGCCCGCGCCCGCCGTCGATACCACACCGCTGATCGTCATCCCGCAGCCGATCGAATCCACCGAACGTAGCGGCGAAGAAGGCAACAACGCTCGCCGTCGCGGACGTCGTGGCGGGCGCCGCGATCGTGGCGACCAGGGTGAAGCCAGCACCAGCACCATGATCACGGAAAGCCAGGATACGCTGCCCTTGTTGTCGGAGCAGGAAGGCGCACCCGCCGCCACACCGCTGGCCGCCTCTGAAACCACAACGCCGGCACCGCTCGCCGAAGCAGTCAGCACGACGGCAAGTCCCGAAACGGCGGAAGCAGCCACCCCAGCCAGCGCAAGCGCGGTGGAAGTGGAAGTGCCTGCCGAGCCCGCGCCCGCTGTCACCGCCGAGGAAAATGTTGCGGAAGCAGCGCCAGTCGCAGCACCTGTCGAAACGCCGCCTGCTCCCCCGGTCAGCAGTACGGCAGAGACGGCGGAACCGCTCCTGCTGCAAGCGCCGCCCGCAGTGCCTGCCTTGGTCGACATCACCCGCTCGCTGGAGTCCAGCGGTCTGGTCATGGTCGAAACGAGCAGCGCCAAGATCGAGGCCTGGCAACCCGAAGAAGCACCAGCGGCCGAAGCGGCCCCGCGCCCGCGTCGCAGACGCCCCAGCGTTGTTGTTTCGGACGAGCCGATGGTGATGGTCGAAACAAAATCACCGAACTGAGCAACATGCGCATGGAAATGCGCACAAAAAACAACGGGACGCTTAGGCGTCCCGTTGTTTTTTCCAACGCCGGACTCAGCTCATGCGGAAACGCCCTACCGCCGCCTTCAATTGCTGCGACATTTCCTCCATGCGTGTTGACACCTCGGCCACGGTTCTGACCACCTGAGCGGTTTCTCCGCTTTGCTCGGCAATCTGATCGACGTTGCCGGAAATCGTCGTACTGGTTGCGCTCTGTTCGCGCAGTGCTCCCGATATTTCCTCAATGGCGTGCATGGCACGCTCGGACGCCACCTGAATTTGCGTCATCGACTGACCGGCCAGTTCGGTTTCCTTGACACCGCTGGCCACTCGCGCGTTGCTGGCCGTCATGTTCTTCTGGGCTTCCTCCATGCAACTGCGAATGGCAGCCAGGGTTTTCGAGATTTCCACTGTCGACTCGCTCGTCCGTTCGGCCAGCTTGCGCACCTCGTCGGCGACAACCGCAAAGCCGCGACCGTGTTCGCCGGCCCGCGCCGCTTCGATGGCCGCGTTGAGCGCCAGCAGATTGGTCTGATCGGAAACCTCGCGGATCACGTTGACGATCCCGGCGATATGCTCGGACTGGCTGGCCAGACGCCCGATCGCCTCGGAAGACAGGCTGACGACATCGGCAATCTCCTGCATTTCACGCATCGAGGATTGCATCGTCGCCAGACCATCGCAGGAAATTTTCGCTGTCTCGTGGGTCGTCATGCTGACCCCGTCGGCATTGCCGGAAATCTGCTGGATGGAAACGGCCATCTGCTCCATGGCGGAAGCGATGCGCGTTGCCGACTCACTGCCGCGCAACGAGCCCTCCTCCAGTTGCCGGGTAATCGACAAGAGGGTGGAGGCTGATTCCGAAATGCTTTGGGTGGCCTGGTGCACCTCACCGATCATATCGCGCAGTGCATTCTGCATATGCTGTGCACTGGCCAGCAGGCTCGTATCGTCCCCGGCCGAAACCCGGATCCCCTGCGTCAGATCACCACGGGAAATGGCATTGAGCAAGCGTGCGGCCTCTTCCGGCTCACCGCCGATGGTCGTGATCAGGCTATGAACGATCTTCACGCACAGCATCAGGGTCAGCACGACCGTCACCGCCAGCATCGCGGAATAAAGCAGCAACTGCTGGAGTGCCGCTTCCTTGTTGCTGCGAATCTCGTTCAGGATATCCTGCGTATAGCTCTCCTCGACGCTGCGCAAGAGATCGATCTTGGCGCTCACTTCGGCAAACACCTTTTCCGAGGGGTAGGACATGTGCGCCCCCGGACCGATCTCCCGTACCAGACGCCCGATGACCGCCATCTGTTTCATGGCGGGGTCTTCCAGCTTCTCGCGCAACAGTTTTTCCTGGTTGACCGAGGCATAAACCAGGGCCACGCGCTCGTAAGTTCCCTGTTCGTTATGCAGGCCAATCAGGTTTTTATATTGTGCCGTCGTCATTTCCTCGACACTGAATATCCCGGTCAGTATCGCCCGTTCCTGTCCGCTGTTCTCCTTGAGATAAAGCAGTGACTGCTTGGCGTGTGAAAGCAGCGCCAGACTGGGCGACGGCATCTGATTGGCGGTACGCAAGGTGATTTCCAGCAGCGCGGAAATCATGCCGGTATAAAACCGGAAAGAATCAAACGGCACCAGCTCAAGCCGCAAAATCTGTTCGCGTTTCTTTTTGATTTCATCAATCTGATCGCCTGTGCGGGTCACCAGGGCAACAAAACGCTCATCCATGCTGGCCAGATCGACGCGCGCCAGGATTTCGCGGACCTGCCTGACCTTCTCGTCACTTCGCTGGTGCTGTGTGGACAGTTCCCTGGAAAATTTTGCCCCCTTGCTATTGATGAATCCGGCGCTGAATCCCCGTTCTGTCTGCAACTCGTGCGTCACTTCGCCGACGGCAACCACCAACTCGACCTGCTCCTGGGTCAACTTCTGTTGCTGATAACCCACCCATTTCTGCCAGGCCATCATGCCACCAAAGATCAGCATCATCAGTAGCGGCACCGCAACAAGCAGCATCAGTTTGGTTCTTAGGCCCATTTTCTCCATCATTCCATTACCCCACTGGAAATTGTGTAACACGGCAGTAATTTACCTCAAAACCAGACAAGCAGGCTTCATTCGCGTGAAAAGCGGACGAGTTTCGCAAGAAAAGCCCCTTACACCCCCTTTCTTCCCCAACAGACATCAGGTAATAAAAAAGTAACAAAAAAAACAACCCATAATGAATACTCTTACCCTTTCGGTATGGTATGATTTTTTCAGCGCAAGATTGCGCTGACCTCCATCCCGATGGGCATTATGAACATCCTGATTACCGGCGGTGCCGGTTTTATTGGAACACACACGGCCACCGCCCTGCATGCGGCCGGACACCACATCCATCTGCTCGACTGCCTGGATCCGCAGATCCACGGAGCACATGCCGAATTTCCTGACGAACTGACGCGCATTGCCACATGCACCCGAGGCGACGTCTGCCGCCTGGACGATTGCCTGCATGCGCTGGAAGGTATCGACGCGGTCTACCATCTGGCCTCGCGCACCGGTGTCGGACAGAGCATGTACGACCTCGGCGACTACGTTGCCACCAACGTACACGGCACCGCCGTACTGATTGAAGCCATTCTCAAATCCGGGCGGCCATTGAAACGTTTCGTCCTCGCCTCCTCGCGAGCAGTCTATGGCGAAGGGCTGTTCCACTGTCCGGAACACGGTGTGCTTCACCCCTCTCTGCGCTCCCCCGCCGCCCTGCGTGCCGGTGATTTCGCAATGCACTGCCCGCATTGTGACCGTCCGATGCGTGCGGTTCCGACAAGTACCGACTGCCCGCCGGAACCGCTTTCGGTGTATGCGCTCAGCAAAAAACAGCAGGAGGATTACTGCAACCACGCCGCGCGCACCCTCGGCTTGCCGCTTGTCACGCTGCGCTACTTCAATGTTTACGGGTCGCGCCAGTCGCTCAAAAACCCCTATACCGGCGTGGTATCGATCTTTTTCTCGCTGCTGCGCGAAGGCAAGGCCATTTCCCTGTACGAAGGCGGCCTGCCGATCCGCGACTTCGTCCATGTTTCGGACGTCGTACAGGCCAATCTGCTGGCGCTCAATCCGGCCCTGCAGACAGGCGAAGTCTTCAACGTCGGCTCCGGCACGGTTTCCACCATTACCGACATTGCCCGGACACAGGCCATGGCCATGGGCGTTGAGGCACGTATCGAGGATCGCGGTGAATTCCGCATCGGCGACATTTTCGGCTGCTACGCCGACCTTTCACACACCCGTGCCGTCCTCGGCCTGCAAGCACAGGTCAATCTGGAACAAGGCATGAATGAGTTTGTCCGATGGGCTGAAACCCAGTGTGAATCCGCGAGTGGCGCTTACGAAAAAACAGTGGCCGAACTGCGTCAGTACGGACTGTTCGGACAAGCCCACTACTGTCCGGTAGTTTTCAAGATGAAACCGCTCCAAGCCAGTTCTGACAAG
>CAYMYD010000191.1:0-5106 GCA_964394535.1 uncultured Propionivibrio sp.
ACATCATGAAAATCCCTGCCGCTAACGACCGCCCCGATCCCGATGCCCTGCTGGCACAGGTTCAGCAGGAAGCGCAAAAAGCCGCTCGCGGCAAGCTGAAGCTGTTTTTTGGAGCTTCGGCCGGCGTGGGAAAAACCTACGCGATGCTCGCTGCCGCGCAAATGGCACGTGAACAGGGCGTCCGGCTGATCGTCGGTCTGGTTGAAACCCACGGCCGCAGCGAAACCGCGCAGATGCTTGAGCACCTGCCCTGCCTGCCGCTGAAGGATGTCGATTACCGTCAACGCACCTTGCAGGAATTCGACCTTGATGCCGCGCTGCGTTGGGGGGCAGAGAATCCCGGCGGTCTTTTGCTGCTTGACGAACTGGCACACAGCAACGCGCCCGGATCGCGCCATCCCAAACGCTGGCAGGATGTCGAAGAACCGCTTGGTCGGGGCATCGACGTGTGGACGACGATGAATGTCCAGCATCTGGAAAGTCTCAACGACATTGTCAGCGGCATTACCGGGATTCGCGTTTGGGAAACCGTACCGGATCGCGTTTTTGACGAGGCTGACGAAGTCGTTGTCGTCGACCTGCCGCCCGATGAACTGCTGGCGCGGCTTGAGGCTGGCAAGATTTATCTGCCGCAGCAAGCCAGGCAGGCAGTCAAAAACTTCTTTCGCAAAGGGAATCTTCTGGCCTTGCGCGAACTGGCGCTGCGTCGCACGGCGGACCGTGTCGATAGCGAAATGCAGATTTTCCGGCGGCAACGCTCCGTGCAGACAGTGTGGCCCAACCGTGAATCGCTACTGGCCTGCGTCAGCACCGGGGAATCGGGTGAGAAGGTGGTGCGCAGTTGCGCCCGGCTGGCAACACAACTCGGCGCGGCCTGGCATGCGGTGTATGTGGAAACGCCACAGGCCCTGCGTCTGTCGGAGGCCAAGCGCCAGCACCCGCTGCGTATCCTCAAGCTGGCGCAGGAACTCGGCGCGGTAACCAGCACCCTGTCGGCACCCGACGAAGCCGCCGCCTGGGTACGTTACGCGCAGGAAAACAATCTGTCGCGCCTGGTGGTGGTACAGCCGCGACGACGCTGGCCGTGGCAGCCTGCACTGGCCGAACGCATCGCTGCACTCGCGGCCGATCTGGATGTGTTACAGGTTGCCGTTCCAGCCGGCAGTGGCAATCTGAAAGTGCCGACCCAGCCGGACATCACGCCGCCGCAATGGACATGGCGCGGTTATGCCGCCGCCTTGCTGGCCTGTGCACTGACGGCCTTGCTGGCCACACCACTGCTGGAGGTGCTGGAACTATCCAACATCGTCATGCTCTTTTTGCTGGCGGTGATCGGCGTCGGTCTCGTTTACGGGCGCGGCCCGGCGGTGCTTGCTGCCTTGCTGGGCGTTGGCCTCTTTGACTTCTTCTTCGTGCCGCCGCGCTTCTCGTTTGCCGTCAGCGATGTGGAATATCTCCTGACCTTCGCGGTCATGCTGGCGGTGGCGCTGGTCGTTGGCCAGTTGACCGCCGGACTGAAAATCCAGGCCGATGCCGCGCGCTTGCGCGAGCATCGCGTGCGGCGACTGTATGAAATGTCACGCGATCTGTCAGCGGCGCTGGTACCGGATCAGGTGGCAGAGATTGCCGCCCGTTTCCTCAATGCCGAATTCATGGCCCGCTCGACGCTCCTGGTCGCCGACGATCAGGACCGCTTGCAGGCGAGCAGCAGCGAAGTGAGCATCGATCAAGGCATGGCGCAATGGGTCTTCGATCACGGCGAAGCTGCCGGGCCGGGAACCGATACGCTGCCCGGCAGTGCCTGCCTGATGCTGCCGCTGAAAGCTCCGATGCGTCTGCGCGGCGTCCTGGTACTCGAACCCGGCTGGCAAGGCCTGCTCAGTCCGGAACAGCGCCGCCTGCTCGACACCTGCGCGTCGCTGCTGGCAATTTCGCTGGAACGCATCCACTACATCGACGTGGCGCGCAAAAGTACCGTACAAATCGAATCGGAACGACTGCGCAATTCGCTGCTGGCAACGATTTCGCACGATCTGCGGACCCCGCTGACGGCGCTGGTCGGGCTTGCCGACACGCTGGGCCTGACCCGGCCCGCGCTGAGCAGCCAGCAGCAGGAATTGGCCAACGCCATGAAGCAGTCGGCCTTGCGCATGAGCACGCTGGTCAACAACCTGCTCGACATGGCCCGGCTGGAAGCCGGGGCCGTACCGCTTGATCGCGTCTGGCTACCACTCGAAGAAATCGTCGGCAGCGCGCTGGCCAGCACCAGTACGCTGCTTGCCGGTCATCCGCTAACGCTGGCGTTGGCGGATGATCTCCCGCTGCTCAAGCTCGATGCCGTGCTGATCGAACGGGTGCTGGTTAATCTGCTTGAAAACGCGGCCAAATACACCCCGCCCCACAGCACCATCCACATCGCTGCGCGTCGGCACGATGAACAGGTGATCCTGACAGTGGACGACGACGGCTCCGGCCTCGTCAAGGGCAGTGAAGCGCGTATTTTCGAGAAGTTCGAACGCGGCCCACGGGAAGCAAGCCTGCCAGGGGTCGGCCTGGGGCTGGCCATCTGCCGCGCCATCGTCGAGGCACACGAAGGGCAGATTGTGGCCGAAAATCGGCAGCTTGACGGCAAGGTCGTTGGCGCATCGTTCCGCATCACCCTGCCGCTCGGCCAGCCTCCCGGCGATGACGGCACGGCTGCGGCGCAGACAAGCGACGAGGCGGAAGAATCCAGTTGAACCAAAAAACCTCAATCCCCGGCCCGACGGGCGTAGCGTTGCGCCAGCACGGCGCAGACCATCAACTGGATCTGATGGAACATCATCAGCGGCAACACCATCATCCCGACCGTCGCCACCGGGAACAGGACATTGGCCATCGGGATGCCGTTGGCCAGACTCTTCTTCGAGCCGCAGAAAACGATGGTGATCTCGTCAGCCGTATCAAAACCCAGTACTCGTGCAGCGAAAGTGTTGATGACCAGCACAATCGCGAGCAACAGGCAGGAAACGAGCACGATGGAGAAAAGCGAAGCAGCGTCAACCTGCTGCCAGATGCCCTCGATCACCGCCGCACTGAACGCGGTGTAGATGACCAGGAGGATCGAGGAACGGTCGGTCATGCCGATCAGCTTGCGGTGCCGTTCCACCCATTTCGCGGTCAACGGACGCGACAGATGGCCGAGCATGAACGGCAGCATCAGCTGCGTGATGATTGCGCCGATGGCGTGCAGCGTATCCGTCTGGCCACCCTGGGCGTGCATCAGGAAGCCTACCAGCAGGGGCGAGAGGAAAACACCGAGCAGGCTGGATGCCGACGCGCTGCAAATTGCGGCGGCGACGTTGCCCCGCGCCAGCGAGGTAAAGGCAATCGCCGACTGTACCGTGGCCGGCAACGCGCAAAGGTAGAGGAAGCCGGCATGAACGCCCGGGGTCAGCAGGGTCGGCACGGCCACGCCAAGGACGAGACCAAGCAGCGGAAACAGCACGAAGGTGCTGGCGAGAACCAGCAGATGCAATTTCCAGTGTCCCAGCCCGGCCAGCACCGCTTCGCGCGAGAGCTTGGCGCCGTGCATGAAGAACAGGAGGGCAATGGCCGCCGTGGTCAGATGCCCGAAAAAGGTCTTGTAAACGCCGGTACAGGGAAACACCGTCGCCAGCATGACCACGGACACCAGCACCAGCAGGAAGCTATCGATTTTCAAACGTTGCAGCCAGGACATCCATTCCGCCTTCTTGTTCTGGAGGAAAAGGCGTTACGATAAACCAAAGGGAAGGATGGGTGAAAGGAGAAGGCTGATCACAGCAGCCGCTTTCGCCCCTTCCTCTCCGGCCCTGCTGGCACCCGACAAACCAATTTTCAGGATGAATCATCGTGAGCGAACCCCATTCCCGCATTCTGATCGTCGAAGACGAGGCGACCATCCGCCGTTTTGTCAGGCTGGCGCTGGAGTCGGCAGGTCATGAAATCCATGAGGCTGAAGGGGTACGGCGCGGCTTGATCGAGGCAGGAACCCGCCGCCCGGACCTGATCGTGCTTGATCTGGGCTTGCCCGACGGCGACGGCATCGACCTGATCCGTGATCTGCGCCAATGGTCCTCGATGCCGGTCATCGTCCTGTCGGCGCGCAGCCGTGAAGCCGACAAAATTGCCGCGCTGGACGCCGGGGCCGACGATTATCTGGTCAAGCCTTTCGGTGCCGGTGAATTGCTGGCCAGGGTGCGCGCCCAGTTGCGGCGGCAGACACGGCAGGCGGAAGGGGATAGCGCGATCATCCGCTTCGGAGCGGTGCACATCGACCTGATACGGCGGGTGGTCGAGCGTGACGGTGAGCGCGTGCATCTGACACCGATCGAGTATCGCCTGCTGGTCGCCCTGGCCACCCAGCCTGACCGGGTGCTGACTTACCGGATGCTGCTCAATGCCGTCTGGGGGCCGGGACATGCCGAGGATACGCATTATGTGCGTGTGCATATGGCCAATCTGCGCAAGAAAATCGAGGCCATGCCCTCGATGCCGCAGCACCTGCTGACCGAACCGGGCGTGGGTTACCGCTTCTCGGAGGAGAGAAGGGCGTAAGTCAGTCCGTGGTGCCGGGTTCGTTCCACGGCGCCACACGGAACAGCAGCAGCATGCCGGGAACGGCCAGCACGACGCAGAGCAGGAAGAAATTAAGCCAGCCCAGGTTTTCCACCAACCAGCCCGCCGAGGCATTGATAACCGTGCGCGGAACGGCGGCGAGACTGGTGAACAGGGCAAACTGGGTGGCGGTATAGGCCGGATGGGTGGCGCGGGCGATAAAGGCGACGAAGGCGGCGGTGCCAAGGCCGACACCGAGCGCCTCAACCCCGATGACGGCCGCCAGGGCCAGCCGC
Organism: uncultured Propionivibrio sp.; assembly: GCA_964394535.1. Taxonomy (GTDB): domain Bacteria; phylum Pseudomonadota; class Gammaproteobacteria; order Burkholderiales; family Rhodocyclaceae; genus Propionivibrio. The sequence goes on from CAYMYD010000191.1 coordinate 4,875, forward strand.
TGATCCAGACCGATGACGCTGTGCGGCCCGAGCCAGGCGAGCCAGGCGAAGCCGAAAATCGAGACGAGTTGAACGACACCAAACAGCCACAGCGCCCGGTTGATGCCCAGATGCACCATCCACAGCCCACCGAGCAGGCCGCCGATCACTGCTGGCCACAACCCGGCGTGCTTGGCAATCAGGCCGATGTCGGTCTTGGTGAAGCCCATGTCGAGGTAGAAGGGGGTCGCCA
>CAYMYD010000192.1:0-3481 GCA_964394535.1 uncultured Propionivibrio sp.
CCATGCCGATGCTGAAAACAAAGGCCTTGAGCGGCCGATAACCGCCTTGCACGGTCATGACGCCGGTCAGATAGATGCACAGGCCGACATAAATGCCGAGGAAAGAGGAAATGAGGACAAAGCCGAGCATGGGGCCGAAGAAAGAGAGGATTCTCACCCCCTGCTCGACCGTCAGGAAGGCTTCCTTGCGGCTGCGCTGGCAGATGAACACCTGAAACAGAGCAGCGGCACTGGCAATGATGATGATCAGACCAACGTAAAACGGGAAATAGCCTGGCTGCGGCCCGGCATCCCCCCAGCCGATGCCAAATTCCAGCGAGCCAAAGAGGGTGATGGCCCCAATCGCCATCGTAAACAACGAGGTCGCCACTTCCATGGCAAAACGGGATACCAGTACCCGTGACGGATTTTGCATGACTTGAGTCTCCTTGGAACGGGAAGGGAGAAGAGAAAAGGGGAAAGGAAAAACGCAGGAAATCAGCCGCGATGGCGATATCAGCGGCTGAGGAAAGCGCCGACGGTCAGCGACCGCCAGCGCCCCTCTCCCCTCCCCTTTACCGTGTTACTGGATGCTCCACTTTTCGCGCTTGAAGACAGCGCTGGCGCGTTCCTGATCCTGCTTGATGTAGGCCTTGAGATCATCACCGGCAAGGTAGGTGTTGGTCTGCGAAGAACGCTCGATATATTCCTTCCACTCGGGGGCTTCACGCACCTTCTTCAGGATGTCGGCGTAGTAGGCCACCTGATCAGCCGAAACGCCAGCGGGCAGCCAGACGGTACGCGGCATCTGGTAGTTGGCGATATCCAGGCCCTGTTCCTTGCAGGTCGGGATGTCGGACCAGCCCATGTCCTTGGTGACCTTCGGCCCGGCCGGGACGCGCTTGGCACTGAACACGCAAAGCGGACGCACCATGTTGGCTTTCCACTGACCGAGGTTTTCGCTCGGGTTGTTGGTGTTGGCGTCAATGTGACCGCCGGAAAGCTGCACCGCCGCTTCGCTACCGCTCTTGAACGGGATGTAGGTGAACTTGGCGCCGGTCACTTCGGAAATGAGGCTGGTCAGCGTCTGGTCGACGTCCTTGGACTGCGAACCGCCCATGCGCAGGCCGTCACCCTTCTTGGCGGCTTCGATGAAGCTCTTGACGTCCTTGTGCGGCGAGTTGGCTGGTACCCAGAGCAGGAATTCATCAAGCGCCAGCGCGGCAACCGGGGTGAAGCTTTCGGCGGTGAAGCCGATCTTCGCCACCAGCGGCAGCAGGTATTCGTTGTTCGTCGCAAAGGTGATCTTGTGCGCATCGCCAGGCGTCGCCGAGCCATAGACAAAACCTTCGCCGCCGCTACCACCGCCCTTGTTGAGCACGACGATGGGCACGCTCATCAGCTTGTTCTTGACGATGATCGACTGAATGGTGCGGGCAAAGGTATCCGTACCACCACCAGCACCGGCGGTGACGATGAACTCGACCGGCTTTTCCGGTGCCCAGGCGGCGTGCGCTACCGAGGTGCAGAATGCGCTGGCCAGCAATGCGGCGGAGAGTGTGAGTTTGAACATTTGCGACTCCTTCTCAATGGTTCGTTAATGAAGTGCTGCCGAAAAATGATTGTTTTACGCGGGATTGCCTTTTCCTGCCAGAGCCTTGGCGGCCATCTTCGCCGCCAGCAGGAAAGCGGCCCGGCTCGCGCCGATATTGGCGATGCCCTTCCAGGCGATGTCGTAGGCCGTACCGTGCGCCGGGGTGCAGATCGGGAACGGGAAGCCACCAAGCAGGGTGACCCCACGATCAAAGCCCATCAGCTTCATGGCGATCTGTCCCTGGTCATGATACATGGTCAACACCGCGTCGAAATCACCGCGCTTGGCACGGACAAAAACCGTATCCGCCGGGTACGGGCCGGAGGCGTTGAAGCCGCGCTTGATGGCCTCCTTGACGGTCGGTTCGATGACCAGAATCTCCTCCCGGCCGCAATTGCCGCCGTCCCCGCCGTGCGGATTGAGCGCTGCGACGGCGATGCGCGGGTTGGCAAAACCGGCTTCACGCAGGCAGCGGTCGGCGAGTTCCAGTTCGTCGAGGATGATTTCCTGCGTCAGCGCCGAAGCGACATCGGCCAGCGGGATATGCGAAGTCACGCGGGCGTTCCACAGGCCCTCAAGAATATTGAACTCGCGCGCCGTCCCCGGGAAGTTGATGACTTCGGCGATGAATTTGATCTCGTCCTCGTAACCCGGATAGACGTAGCGCATGGCCTGCTTGTTGAACGGCGTGAAGCAAACAGCGTCGGCTTTGCCGGCACAGGCCATCGACAGCGCCTGACGGAAGTTTTCAATGGCGTAAGCACCGCCGACCGGCGTCGCTTCGCAACGTTTGACCGTGGCCGGGTCGAGATGGCCGAGGTCAACAAAAACCGGCCGGGTCGAGGCATCGAACGCCTCTCCGGGCCGGACATAGCTCACATCAAGCTTCAGCGCCGCAACTTCCGCGCCCTGATCCAGCACCCGCCGATCGCCAAAGGCGACGATTCTGGCAGCGGCGCGGGCCTCATCAAGGGCCAGCAGTTTGGCGGTCAACTCCGGACTGATCCCGGCGGGATCACCCATGGCAAGCGCGATAACAGGAAGGCGAGTAGTCAAGACGGGCTCCTAGGTAGTTGTGTGTAGTTTTTGTGACGACGCCCCATCATGCAACTGAAAAACCGGTTTGTCAATACTGAATTCTGCATTCAGCATTCAGTGTTAAAAAAGCGGAAAAAGTAGCGTGAAAGCGCTTTCTGGTTCAGAATGCCCCTGTCAAAACAGGATGCAAGAACATGAGCAACGGAAATTCTGCTGAAAGCGAAATCGTCCCCATTGAGCGCCCGACCTTGCACGAAGTCGTGGTGACCCGCCTGCGGGACATGATCATTGAGGGGCAACTGCCGGCGGGGAACCGCATCCACGAAGGCGATCTCTGCCAGCAACTGGGCATTTCACGTACACCGCTGCGCGAGGCGCTCAAGGTGCTGGCCATGGAAGGGCTGGTTGATCTGACGCCCGGACGCGGCGCAACGGTGCATCAACTGACGGCGAAGGACATCCAGGACATGCTGAGCGTGCTCAGCGCCCTGGAACATCTGGCCGGTACGCTGACCTGCCAGCAGGCAACGGACGAGGAAATCCAGGAAATCCGTCATCTGCACGATGAAATGCTGTCCTTCCACGCCGCCGGAGACAGCCTGCCCTACTTCAAGCGCAACCAGCAGATTCACTCCCGGCTGATCGAACTTTCCGGCAACGAGTCACTGGCGCTGGTCCATGACATTTTGCAGGCACGGCTGAAACGCATCCGCTACATCGGCGACCAGAACCCCGACACCTGGTCCGCTGCCGTTGCCGACCACGAGGAAATGATTGCCGCCCTGGAAGCCCGCGACGGCGCAAGACTCTCGGCCGCCTTGGTCGAACACCTTGCCAGCACCTGGGATCGGGTCAAGGACAAGATTTAGT
>CAYMYD010000192.1:3581-5078 GCA_964394535.1 uncultured Propionivibrio sp.
CATCATCTGCTCGGCGATGACCGGCGCAACGCCTTCGGATGGCTCATCCATCAACACCAGACAGGGATTGCCCATCAGCGTGCGGGCGACGCTCAGCATCTGCTGTTCGCCGCCGCTCATGCACCCGCCCGGACGCTCGGGCATTTCACCCAGATTGGGAAACAGGGCATAGAGCCGTTCCGGCGTCCAGCTCGGGACGGCGCTGCCGTCGGGCCAGCGGCGTGGGGGCTGGCGACCGACTTCCAGATTTTCGCTAACGCTCAGGTCCGTGAAGATGCGCCGGTCTTCAGGCACGAAGCCCAGCCCCTGCGCGGCAATTTCGTGCGGCGCGGCTCGCGAAATGTCACGCCCCAAGAAGCTCACCCGCCCGCGGCGTTTGTCGAGCAGGCCCATGATCGTTTTCAAGGTGGTGGATTTGCCTGCGCCGTTTCGTCCCATCAGCGCCACCACCTCGCCGCGCCGCACCTGCAAATCCAGGTCAAACAGAATCTGCGCTGCACCGTACCAGGCCGAGAGGCCACTGATTTCAAGGAGTGCGGGCGAGGAGGAGATCATGAGAGCCCCCCCAGATAGACTTCCTGCACCCTGACATTTTCGCGTACCTCAGTTGGTGTTCCGCTGGCGATCAGGCGACCACGTGCCAGCACGATGATCCGGTCGGCGTAGGCGAAAACCACGTCCATGCTGTGCTCGGTAAACAGGACCGCCATGTGCCGTTCGAGCACCAGCCTGCGAGTCAGCGCCATCAGTTCGAGGCGCTCCTGCGGGGCCATGCCGGCTGTCGGTTCATCCATCAGCAGCAAGCGCGGCGCATGGGCGATGGCGACCGCCAGTTCAACGCGTTTCACGTCACCATAAGCCAGTACGGCGCAGGGGCGTTCGGCCTGCTCTGCCATGCCGACCTGCGCCAGCAAGGCCATCGCCTCATCGCGCCGATACTGCGCGGCGCGCGAGAACAGCGAGGCGAGCCCTTGATCACGCGAGAGCAAGGCCATTTGCAGATTTTCCAGCGCCGTCATGGAGGCAAAGGTTTCGGCGATCTGAAAGGTGCGGCCAACCCCCAGCCGCCAGATGTCACGCGGCTTGCGCCCGAGCAATTCCACCCCGTCCAGACGGATCGAGCCGCGATCAGCCGACAGTTGCCCGTTGACCAGATTGAAGGTGGTGGATTTCCCCGAGCCGTTGGGGCCGATCATCGCCAGCAGTTCGCCAGGATGCAGGTCAAAGTCAAGACCATCGACCGCCTTCACCCCGCCGAAGGATTTTTCCAGGCCGGATACCTGCATGAGCGGCATCATGAAGCTTCCTTTCTTCCGAACCATTGCCGTGCAAAACCGGCCAGCCCCTGCGGGAAAAGCAGCACCAGCAGCAGGATGATGCCGCCGAGCAGGGCGCGCCAGTATTCGGTGCCGCGTGCCACCGTGTCATGCAGCCAGGTGAAGCCGAGCGCGCCGACCAGCGGCCCGCTCAGGGTCTGCACCCCGCCGAGCAAAACCA
>CAYMYD010000193.1:0-5041 GCA_964394535.1 uncultured Propionivibrio sp.
CGCGGCATCCTGCGCGACTGCCTGCGCCAGAAGTCGGTCGGCATCATCGAAGAAATCCCCGAGAAGCGGCTGGTCAAATACGCCAAACCGGTGGGCGTCATCGGCTGCGTCATCCCCGCCACAAACCCCGACCTCACCCCGGCCGGCAACGCCATCTACGCCATCAAGGCGCGCAACGCCATCATCTTCTCCCCGCACCCGCGCACCCTCAAGACCAGCCGCAAGACCATCGAACTGATGCGCGAAGGCCTCAAACGCGTCGGCGCCCCGGAAGACCTCGTCCAGATCATCGGCTACAAAGGCAAGATCAACAAAGGCTTCTCCGAGGCCCTGATGACCAAATGCGACCTGATCATCGCCACCGGCGGGCAGGGCGTCGTGCGCCGCGCCTACATGTCCGGCACCCCGGCCTACGCGGTAGGCGCCGGCAACGCCACCATGGTCTGGGACGAAACCGCCGCGCAGGATCTCCACAAGGCCGCGTTCAACACCATGCGCTCCAAGACCTCCGACTTCGGCTCCGGCTGCTCGGCGGACGGCAACATCGTCATCCACGAAAGCATCTGGGACGCCGCCATCAAGGAACTGGTCGCGGTCGGCGGCCACCTCATGACCCCGCAAGAACAGCAAGCGATGCGCAATGTCATGTGGGACGCCGAAGGCCACCGCCTGGCCGATACCGTCGCCCTCTCCGCCCTGGACATGGCCAAGGCCGCTGGTTTCACCATCCCCGAAGACCGCAAATTCCTCATCGCCTCGCACGGCACCGGCATCTACAACAACACGCCCGAAGGCATCTGGTGCGTGGAAAAGCTCTCCACCGTCCTCGCCGTCCATAAATACTGCGGCGAATTCCAGAACGCCATCGACGCCGTCATGGCCATTCACGCCGTGGGCGGCATCGGTCACTCGGTCGGCATGTTCAGCTTTGACGACGACCACATCCACCGCATGGCGATGGTCGCGCGTGTCGGCCGCATGATGATCCGTCAGGCGCAATCGAAGGCCAACGCCGGCAGCATGATGAACGGCATGCCGATGACCTCGTCGATCGGCTGTGGCACCTGGGGCGGCAACGCCACCAGCGAGAACATCCACCTGCACCACTACATGAACGTCACCTGGGTCTCGCGCGAGTACGACAAACCCGACTGGATGACCGACGAAGAACTGTTCGGCGAGTTCTACGACCCGGAACTCGAAAAGATCCAGTACTCACCGTTCTGAGAAGCAGGGAAGGGGGAAGGGTAAAACCGATCAGGTATCCCCTTCCCCGAGAGGAAACCAGGCTTGAGGAAACCCAAGGCCGCAGCCATCCACAAACCCACCCTTCCCCCTTCTCCCTTCCCCATTCCCTCCAAGGAGCCTCAAATGACCACCCCTTTCACCTGGCCCGAGCGCGTCACCCTGTGCGAAGTCGGACTACGCGACGGCCTGCAAAACGAAAGCGTGATTCCGACGCTCGAACAGAAATTGCGCCTGCTGGATTCGGTCGTTGCTTCCGGCATCAAGATCATCGAAGTCGGCGCCTTTGTGCACCCCAAGGCCGTGCCCCAGATGGCTGACACCGACGCGCTGTGCCGTGCCATGAACAAGGTGGACGGGGTCGAATACCGTGCCCTGGTACCCAACCTCAAGGGCGTTCAGCGCGCCTTCGATGCCGGGATCACCAAGGCCAAGCTCACCGTTTCGGCGAGCGAAGCGCACTGCCTCGCCAACCTGAACAGCACGCCGGGCAAGATCGTCGACGGCTTTGCCGACTGTGCCGAATTTGCCGCCCAAAACGGCCTGACGCTCTCCGGGGCCATTTCCACCAGCTTCGGCTGCCCCTTCCAGGGCAAGGTACCGGTCATCCAGGTCGAGAACGTCGTCCAGCGCTTTGTTGCCCTCGGCATCACTGAACTCTCGCTCTCCGACACCACCGGCATGGCCAACCCGCGCCAGGTTTACGAACTGGGCTGCGCGATGCGCGACAAATTTCCCTCGGTCCGCTGGGTCATGCACTTCCACAACACCCGCGACATGGCGCTGGCCAACATCGTCACCGCCATCCAGGCCGGCATTCATGTCTTTGACGGGGCCTTTGCCGGACTTGGCGGCTGCCCGTTCGCGCCGGGGGCTACCGGCAACGTCGCGACCGAGGACGTGATCCACATGCTGCACGAAATGGGCATCGACACCGGGATCGACCTCCTGAAGGCCATGGACACCGCCCGTCTTGCCGCCAAATACGTCGACCACCCCCCGACCAGCGCGGTCATCACCGCCGGACGCTGCGCCGACCTGCACCGCAGGATCGACTGAGCCAGCCACTAGCCACTAGCCACCAGCCACTGCCCTCCGCCCCAACACTGTTCCGGAGCCTGAACCCATGAAAGAACAAATTGCCACCCAGTTAATCCGTTATCTTGAACAACGCGGCATCACCCACCTGTTCGGCCTGTGCGGACACACCAATATCGCTGTTCTGGCGGCACTCTCCAAGAGCAGCAAGATCAAGTTCATCAACACCCGTCACGAGCAGATTGCCGCCCACGCCGCCGACGGCTACGCCCGGGCAAGCAAGAAAGCCGCCGTCCTGCTCTCGCACCTCTCGCCGGGGCTGACCAACGCCGCCACCGGCGTGGCCAACGCCTCGCTGGATTCGATCCCGCTGGTCGTCATCGCCGGGGATGTCCCGAGCTACTACTACGGCAAACACCCGCACCAGGAGGTCAACCTGCACGCTGACGCCTCGCAGTGCGAAATCTACCGTCCCTTCTGCAAGCGCGTCTGGCGGGTCGACACGCCGGAACTCTTCCCGGAAATTCTGGAAAAGGCCTTCACCCTCGCCGAAAGCGGCCGGCCCGGCCCGGTGCTGATCGATGTGCCGATGGACATGTTCTCGCGCGAGATTGATGTCGCCCTCTTCGAGCGGGTTCAGGCCAACAACCGCGAACTGGCCAAGCCGGCGCTCGATGAAGCCACCGCAGAAAAGATCATCGACCAGTTGCTCGCCGCCAGGAATCCGCTGATGTACGTTGGTGGCGGGGTCATGCTCGCCGACTGCATGAGCGAAATGCGCGAACTGGCCGAACACCTTGCTCTGCCGGTCGCTCACACCCTGATGGGCAAGGGCGCGCTGCCCGACGACCACCCGCTGACGCTCGGCATGACCGGCTTCTGGGGGACGAAGTTCATCAATGATCAATGCAAGGCGGCCGACTGGATTCTGGGGCTGGGCACCCGCTTCTCCGAAGCGGACTGCAGCTCCTGGGAAAGCGAATACACCTTCAACTTCCCGCCGACGCAACTGATTCACATCGACATCGACCCGTCCGAGATCGGGCGCAACTATCCGGTCGCCATCGGTGCCATCGCCGATCTCAAGCAGGCGCTCAGGACACTGAACCGCATTGCCCGGCAACGTTGTCCGCAAGGCATCAAACGTCCGGAACTCGTTGCCGCAATCGCCGCCAACCGGGCCGCCTTCATCGCCGAGAACAAGGCCGGAATGGAAAGCAACGCCTGGCCGATGCAACCGCAACGTATTCTCGCTGATCTGCGGACGGCCCTGCCGCGTGATTCGATCATCTGTACCGACGTGGGCTGGAACAAGAACGGGCTGGCGCAGCAATACCCGGTTTATGAACCGGCCAGCATCTTTACCCCCGGCGGCTTTGCCACCATGGGCTTTGGCGCCCCGGCAGCGATCGGGGCCAAGCTGGCCTGCCCGGATCGCGTCGTTGTCGCGCTGGTCGGTGATGGCGGCTTTGGTCAGAACCCGGCGATGCTGGCCACCGCCGTCGAACAGAAGATTCCGGTGATCTGGGTGATCATGAACAACCACGCCTTCGGCACCATTGCCGGACTGGAGCTGGCGCACTTCAACACCACTTTCGGGACAGTCTTTGAAATCGATGGGGAGAGCTACTCCCCTGATTTCGCCGCCATTGCCCGCGCCTATGGGGCCGAGGGAATCAAGATCAGCTGTGCTGATGAACTGCTGCCGGCCCTGCAACGTGCGATCGAGCTCAAACGCCCGGTGGTCATCGACGTCTATATGAAGAACATCCCGACGCCGACCGCCGGTCACTGGAACATCATGGATATCTACTCACCCGGGAAGAAGGTGCATCACGTCGCGACCGGCGAGTGAGAAAAAAAGCAGGAAGCAGCAAGGCAGGAAAGCAGTAAAGGAGAAGGGGGAAGGCGCTCCCCTTCCCCATAAAACAACAAGGAGGAGGTTCAAGCATGAACTATCAGTATTCTTTGGCGCATCTGACTGTTCTCGGTTGCGCGACGCCGGAGATGATTTATCTGGCGGCGCGGGCGGGGTATGACTATGTCAGTCCGCGTCTCATCTACATGGGGCTGCCGGGTGAGCCGAACTATGCGCTGGCTGACAACCCGGAAATGCTGCGCCAGACGAAGCGGGCGCTGGCCGAGACCGGGCTCAAGGTGCACGACATCGAGCTCGCCCGAATTTATGACGACATGTATCCGAGCAAGTACCTGCCAGCCATGGAGGTGGCGGCCGAATTCGGGGCAAAGGCGGTGCTGTCGAGCATCTGGACGCCCAACCGCGATTACGCCATCGAGAAGTTCGGGCAGCTCTGCGATCTGGCCCGGCCGTTTGGTCTGACGGTCGATCTGGAATATGTGCCGATCGCCAGCGTCAGCACCCTGGCCGGGGCTGCCGAGGTGCTGCGTGCGGTCAATCGGCCCAATGCCGGGTTGATGGTCGACACGCACCATTTCCATCGGGCGCGGGACAAGGTCGAGGAGCTGGCCAAACTCCCCCGCGAGTGGTTCCACTTCGTGCATCTGTGCGATGCCTCACCCGAGATCCCGAAGGATCGTGACGAGATGACCCGCATCCTGCGCGAAGAGCGCCTCTATGTCGGCGAAGGCGGCATCGATATCGCCGCAATTCTCCGCCAGCTGCCCGACCAGCTCGTGCTCTCCATCGAGCTCCCACACCTCGCCCGCGCCAAAGAGTTCGGCTACGCTGAACATGCCGCTCGTTGTATCGAAACAGCAAAAAAATATGTCGGGGAAA
>CAYMYD010000194.1:0-5037 GCA_964394535.1 uncultured Propionivibrio sp.
ATGGTCAGCGGCACCACGCCGATGCTGGCACGTGCCGAGGCATCCTCGACTTCCTCGACGTGGGTGCGCGCTTCGGCGGGCTGTGCGTTCAGCATCGCCAGCGCCGAGGTCAGCAGCAACATGCTGCCACCGACCTGGAAACTGGCCAGCGAAATGTTGAAAAACTCCAGCAGCTTCAGGCCCAGCAACGCGCAGACAGCAATGACGGCAAACGAGGTGAACGAAGCCGTGACAATGGTGCGCCGCCGTAAATCCTCCGAAAACCCCTGTGTGTAATGGATGAAGAAGGGAACGACGGCAACCGGATTGGCAATTGTCAGCAGCGTCAGCAGGGGTTTGATGTCCATGAGAACTTTGGCGGGGAAAGATGGCGCGATTTTACCTGAGCCTGATGCTGTTCCGGCGTCAATACCGCCTTCCGGGTTAGAATCTCGTTCCCTGCCTGAATCGATCCCTCCATGCCCCTGCTGATTCTTTCCGACGCTTCGTTGGCCTATGGCCATGTTCCCCTGCTTGATCATGCGGATTTCCAGCTTGACCCCGGCGAGCGGGTGGCGCTGATCGGACGTAACGGCTGCGGCAAATCCTCGCTCTTGCGTGCGCTGGCCGGAACGGGGGGGCTGGACGATGGCTCGGTCTGGCTGGAGCCGGGCGTGCGCCTGGCCTATGTGCCGCAGGAACCGCCTTTTGACCCGGAACTGAGCGTTTTCGAGGCCGTCGTCGCCGGTATGGGCGAAGTCTCCCGGCTCCTGGCCGAATACCACGCGGTCTCGCAGGCGATGGCTACCAAGCGCGCCGATCAGGACGCCCTGCTCGAACGCCTGCATCAGCTGCAAAGCGAACTCGAAGCGCGGCAAGCCTGGTCCTTCGAGGCGCAGGCCGAACGGGTGATCCAGCGCTTTTCGCTTGACGCCGAAGCACGGGTCGGGACGCTCTCCGGTGGGCAGAAAAAGCGTCTGGCGCTGGCGCAGGCGCTGGCCGTTTCGCCCGAAATCTTGTTGCTCGACGAGCCGACCAACCACCTCGACATCGCTGCCATCGAGTGGCTGGAAGACCTGCTGACCGGCTCGAATGTGGCGATGGTTTTCGTGACGCACGACCGGCGTTTTCTCGACCGCGTGGCAACGCGCATCATCGAACTCGACCGGGGAAAGCTGCAGTCCTTTCCGGGCAGTTTCCGCGAATACCAGACGCGCAAGGAGCAGATGCTGCACGAGGAAAGCGTGCAGAACGCCCGCTTCGACAAGTTTCTGGCGCAGGAAGAGGTGTGGATTCGCAAAGGTGTCGAGGCACGGCGGACACGCAACGAGGGGCGTGTGCTGCGTCTTGAGCAGTTGCGCCGTGAACGTGCGGCGCGGCGCGAACGCCAGGGGCGTGTCGAGCTGATGCTCGATGCCGGGGAAAGGAGCGGCAAGCTGGTCGCCGAACTGGTCGGCGTGAGCAAGCATTTCGGTGACGGCGAGGCGCGGATAAACGTCGTGCAGGATTTTTCCTGCCGTCTGCAACGCGGCGACCGCATCGGCGTGATCGGCCCCAACGGTGCAGGCAAGACCACACTGCTGCGCCTGATTCTGGGCGAACTTGTCCCCGACGCCGGAACGGTGCGGCTGGGCACGAAGCTGCAAGTGGCCTATTTCGACCAGTTCCGTACCCAGTTGAACGAAGAGGCGGCATTGGTCGACGTCATCTCGCCCGGTTCGGATTACGTCGAGATCGGCAACGAGAGAAAGCACGTCATCAGCTATCTCGGTGATTTTCTGTTTGCGCCGGAGCGGGCGCGTTCGCCGGTCAAGTCCTTGTCCGGTGGCGAGCGCAACCGTCTGCTGCTGGCCCGCCTGTTCGCCCAGCCAGCCAACGTGCTGGTGCTCGACGAGCCAACCAACGACCTTGACATCGAAACGCTGGAGTTGCTTGAAGAACTGTTGCAGGGGTATTCGGGTACGCTGTTTCTGGTCAGCCACGACCGGACCTTCCTCGACAACGTGGTGACGCAGACCATCGCGCCGGAAGGCGATGGCCGCTGGCACGAATACGCCGGCGGTTATCAGGACTGGGCCGACTATCAGGCGGAAAGGCGTGCCGAGACCGCACGGAGCGAGCCGGTCAAACGGACAGTGACGGAAGCGGCGACGGAAAAGGTGCGCACCGACGGACGCCGCAAGCTGAGCTACAGGGAGGCCAGAGAGCTCGAAGAACTGCCCGGCCGTATTGCCGCGCTCGAAACCGAGCAGCAGGAAATCACGCAGCGTCTTGAAGACCCGGCGCTCTATCAACAGGAACCTCTGGAAGCGCAAACCCTGTCATCACGCCTCGCCGCCATCGACGACGAGTTGATGGCCCTGCTGGAACGCTGGGAGGCGCTGGAGGGTTGAGTGTGAAAAGTGAAACGTGAAATGTGGAGAACCATGCCGGTAGCGGTCGTGCCGGGATTGGTTTGCCCTTTCAAAGCGCGAAGCGTCTGACTTCTCACATTTCACGTTTCACGTTTCATTTCTCACTGTCCTCTCCGCTCAAGCTGCGGGACATCAAATTCTTTATCGTGAAAATCGATTTCGTATCGTGAGATATGGTAGAATCCTTTGCGTCGCCCTGACATCTGTACGTTCAGGGCAAATTCGGGTTCGGGCGTGGTGCTTGTCAGCATTCCGGAATCCTTGCCACCAGGTTTCAAAAACCCGCCAGCGCAGTCTCCTTTGGCGTGTTTATCTTGTTTTTTTGCTCTTTTATTCAACCATTTAACCAATCGAAAAGGAAATTCTCATGGGAAAAAGCACCGCTACGCCACCCGCTATCCGCGAAAACGCCTGGGAAGGTTTTGAAGCCGGTAATTGGGTGCATTCGATCAATGTGCGCGACTTCATTCACTGCAATTTCACCCCCTATCTGGGTGACAGCGCTTTCCTTGCGCCAGCCACCGAGCGCACGAGCAAAATCTGGGACAAGGTGCTTGAACTCTACAAGCAGGAATTGGACAAAGGCGGGGTGATCGACGCTGATACCAAGGTGGTCAGCAGCATCGTTTCCCATGCGCCGGGCTATATCGACAAGGACAACGAAAAGATCGTCGGCATCCAGACCGACAAGCCGCTGAAGCGTGCCCTGATGCCCTACGGTGGTATCCGCATGGCGGAAAGCGCACTGGAATCCTACGGTTACAAGATCGACCCGGAAATCGACCATATCTTCACCGAATACCGTCGCACCCATAATACCGGCGTGTTCGATGCCTACACCGAGGAAATTCAGCGCGCACGCAGCTCCGGCATCATCACCGGCCTGCCCGACGGCTATGGTCGTGGCCGCATCATCGGTGACTATCGCCGCGTCGCCCTCTACGGCGTCGATGCCATCATCGCCAACAAGACGCGCCGCAAGCACAACCTGCGCCTCGAAGGCGGGATCTGCGAAGAAGCGATCCGCACCCGCGAAGAACTTTCCAAGCAGATCAACGCGTTGAAGCAACTGAAGGAAATGGGCAAGAGCTACGGCTTTGACATTGCCCGTCCGGCGCAGAATGCGACCGAAGCGATTCAATGGACTTACCTGGGCTACCTCGCCGCGATCAAGGAACAAAACGGTGCGGCCATGTCGATCGGCCGGATTAGCACCTTCTTGGATATTTACATCGAGCGCGATATTCAGGAAGGCTTCCTGACCGAAAGCGAGGCGCAGGAGCTGGTCGACGATCTGGTCATCAAACTGCGCATGGTGCGCTTCATTCGCACGCACGAATACAACGCCCTGTTCTCCGGTGACCCGGTGTGGGTCACGGAAGCCATCGGCGGCGTCGCCATCGACGGTCGTCCGCTGGTCACCAAGTCGAGCTTCCGTTTCCTGCACACGCTGACCAACATCGGCCCGGCGCCCGAACCCAATCTCACGGTGCTCTGGTCGCACCAGCTGCCGCAGGGCTTCAAGGACTACTGCGCCGCGCAGTCGATTGCCACCAGCTCGATCCAGTACGAAAACGACGACCTGATGCGTTCCTACTGGGGCGATGATTACGCCATTGCCTGCTGCGTTTCGGCGATGCGCGTCGGCAAGCAGATGCAGTTCTTCGGTGCTCGTGCCAACCTGGCCAAGGCGCTGCTCTACGCGATCAACGGCGGCCGTGACGAAAAGAGCGGCAAGCAGATCACCCCGCCTTTCGCGCCGATCACCGCCGACGTGCTCGACTACGACGAAGTGATGGGGCGCTTTGAAAGCATGATGGACTGGCTGGCCCGCACCTACATCAACGCGCTCAACGTCATCCACTTCATGCACGACCGTTACGCCTACGAGAGCCTCGAAATGGCGCTCCATGACACGCACATCCTGCGTACCATGGCCTGCGGCATTGCCGGGCTGTCGGTCGTCGCTGACTCGCTCTCGGCAATCAAGTACGCCAAGGTGCATGTCATCCGTGACGAAACCGGGCTGGCTGTTGATTACCGGGTGGAAGGCGATTACCCGGCCTTCGGCAACGACGACGAGCGGGTGGACGAAATCGCCACCGGCCTGGTCAAGACCTTCATGGAGAATCTGCGCCACTATCCGACCTACCGCGAAGCGAAGCACACCCAGTCGGTGCTGACCATCACCTCGAACGTTGTCTATGGCCAGAAGACCGGTAGCACGCCCTGCGGTCGCAAGGCGGGCGAGCCCTTCGCGCCGGGCGCCAATCCGGTGCATGGCCGCGACAAGAAGGGCGCGATGGCCTCGATGCGCTCGGTGGCGAAGCTGCCCTACGAACACTCGCAGGACGGCATCTCCTACACCTTCTCGATCGTTCCCAAGGCACTCGGGAAGACCGAGGACGAGCGCGTGAGCAACCTCGTCGGCATGCTCGACGGCTACTTCGGCGACGGCGGGCACCACATCAACGTCAACGTGTTCACCCGCGAGACGCTGGAAGACGCCATGGCGCATCCGGAAAAGTACCCGCAACTGACGATCCGCGTGTCGGGCTACGCGGTGAACTTCGTCAAGCTGACGAAGGAACAGCAGCTTGACGTGATCGACCGCACCTTCCACGAACGCATCGGTTCGTAAGCG
>CAYMYD010000195.1:0-5031 GCA_964394535.1 uncultured Propionivibrio sp.
AAGACTCGACCCTGATCGACGATCTGCTAATCTTCGCCGATTTCGCCATGAGCATCGTCAAGAAGTCCGAGAAGGGTGGCGTCAGCTTCTTTTCCAGAAGCGAGCACGATGCCCTGCTGGACATCTCCAGAAGTCAGGAAAAACTCAAGGAGTTGCTGGAGAAAAAAGCGATTTCATTTATCTACTTTCCCTACATCGACAGCGTCAGCGGTGCGTTTCGTGTGCTGGAAATGTTCCCTGTGGGCGACATTCCCGGCCTTGAGGACATCGAGCAGCTGAAAATCGTCAGCAAGCACAGCTATCTGACGCCGGAACTGGATCGGGTGATTTACGCGGCAATGAAGGAGGAGTTCGAAAAGCTGGCGCAGATTGATTTTCCGCAACCCGTGACGCTGGGCTATATGCCGCAGGATCTGTTTTATCAGGGCGAACTGGAAAAGTTCATCCAGGCAACGGGTTTCCCATCAACGCGGCTGACCCTCTGCTTTGATGCGCAGATGCGCAGCAACTATGAGCGCATGAAATCGATCAGTCAGGCGCGCGGCCTGGGTATCCGCTTTGGTTTCAAGGAGTTCGGCCCGACTTCATCAGACGCCGCCCTGGAATTTCGGCCCGACATCGTCAAGCTGAGCAAGGCGCTGGTGCTGTCGTGCGCGGATGACGCGGACGAAAGGGAAATGGTGAAAAACCTGATCGAACTGGCCCACAAGTTCCAGTTTGCCTCGGCTGCCGGCTATATTCCCTCCACGGAAGTCCAGTCCTTTTTCCGCAGTCTGGGCGTCAACCTGCTCGGCGGAGAGGCCGTCCATCGCCCGATCACGCTGGCCGGGATCGAGGATTTCCTGCGTCAGCAGGAAAAGCCCGAAAAGCCGTAGGCGCAGTTATTTCCTGGCCGACTGATAAAGCGGCTGGACGCGATCCGCGTAGGTGCGCAGTTCGGCGATACGCGAACTGTGCGACGGGTGGGTCGATAGCCACTGTGGCACATCGCCGCCTGCGACACGTTCCATTTTTTCCCACAGCGATACCGCTGCATGTGGGTTGTAGCCCGCACGCGCCGCCAGTTCGACACCGATACGGTCGGCCTCCTGCTCCATGCCGCGCGAATTGGGGCGCATGAAGGCAAGATCGCCGACCGTGCCGATGATGTTCTGCCCAACCGAGGCATCCATGCCGTAGTACGCGCCGATGGCCCCGCCGACGGCGGCGGCCAGACCAACGCCCATGGCTTGGCCGACCTTTTCCCGGCCATGCTCGCGCAGGGCGTGGGCCATTTCGTGGCCCATCACGGCCGCCAGTTCGTCGTCGTTGAGTTTCAGTTTCTCGATGATGCCGGTATAGACCGCGATCTTCCCGCCCGGCATGCACCAGGCGTTCATTTCAGCGGAAGTGATCACATTGACTTCCCAGCGCCAGCCGGGGGCATCGTTGCGGAAAACTGCCGTTGGCGGAATCAGGCGGGCGGCGATCTGGCGAACGCGCCGTACCTGCGCCGGATCACGGTTGAGCAGATTTTTCTTCTGCGCTTCCTGGAGGGTCTGCTGATAGGCCTTTTCAGCCGAGCGATTCACCTCGGCCGAGGACACCATCATGGTCTGCTGCCGGTCGACACCGACGGCTCCGCCGGAGGTGGTGCGGGTGGTGACACAGCCGGTCAGCAGGGCGAGGGAAAGCAGGGAGGCAGCAAAAAAATGCAGGGAAAATTTTTTCATGGCGGACTCGACGGGGGTCAAAGAATGTAACGTGACAGATCCTCGTTGCGCGCCAGTTCGCGCAAGCGTTCGTCGACATAGGCGGCATCGATCCTGATTTCCTGCGAACCGCAGGTACCGGCGCTGAACGACACGTCTTCGAGCAGGCGTTCCATCACCGTGTAGAGACGGCGGGCGCCGATGTTCTCGGTGCGTTCATTGACCGACCAGGCGACTTCGGCCAGGCGCCGGATACCGTCCGGCAGGAATTCCAGCGTGACGCCTTCGGTGGCCATCAGCGCCTGATACTGCATGGTCAGGCAGGCGTCGGTCTGCGTCAGGATGCGCTCGAAATCGGCCACCGAGAGCGATTCCAGTTCGACGCGAATGGGGAAGCGGCCCTGCAATTCGGGGATTAGATCCGAGGGCTTGGCCAAATGAAAAGCCCCACTGGCGATGAACAGGATGTGGTCGGTGCGGATCATGCCGAACTTGGTCGACACGGTGGTGCCTTCAACCAGCGGCAGCAGGTCGCGCTGCACGCCCTGACGGGAGACGTCAGCGCCATGGGCATCGCTGCGCGAAGTGATCTTGTCGATTTCGTCGAGGAAAACGATGCCGTTCTGTTCGACGTTGGTAACGGCGTCGAGTTTGATTTCCTCGTCGTTGATCAGCTTGCCGGCTTCCTCCTCGACAAGCAGGCGACGCGCTTCGGCCACGCGCAGCTTGCGCGTTTTCTTGCGCGAATTGCCGAGGTTCTGGAACATCCCCTGAATCTGCGAAGTCAGTTCCTCCATGCCCGGCGGGGCAAAGATTTCGGCCTGCATGCTGATGCCGGCCAGTTCGATTTC
Organism: uncultured Propionivibrio sp.; assembly: GCA_964394535.1. GTDB lineage: Bacteria > Pseudomonadota > Gammaproteobacteria > Burkholderiales > Rhodocyclaceae > Propionivibrio. Next base: position 2,543 of record CAYMYD010000195.1, read on the forward strand.
GATTTCCTTGTCGTCAAAATCGCCTTCGCGCAGCTTCTTGCGGAATTTCTGGCGTGTGCTGCCGCCATCATCGGCAGGCGGGTTTTCGTTGTAAAAAGCGCCGCGCGGCGGGGGCAGCAGGACATCGAGAATCCGTTCCTCGGCGGCATCTTCGGCGCGTGGGCGGACGGCCTTCATTGCCCGTTCGCGGCCATTCTTGACGGCGATCTCGGCGAGGTCGCGGATGATCGTCTCGACGTCGCGACCGACATAACCGACTTCGGTGAATTTCGTCGCCTCGATCTTGATGAAGGGCGCATTGGCCAGTCGGGCCAGACGTCGGGCGATTTCCGTCTTGCCGACGCCGGTCGGGCCGATCATCAGGATGTTCTTGGGGGTGATTTCCTGCCGCAAGGGCTCCTCGACCTGGGCGCGCCGCCAGCGGTTGCGCAGGGCGATGGCCACGGCTTTCTTGGCCGTATTCTGGCCGACGATGTGCTTGTCGAGTTCGATGACGATTTGCTGTGGGGTCATGGCGGGAGAGAAAGTGAGAAGTGAAAGGTGAAAGGTGGAGAAGCGCCCTTCTTTTACACTTCGCTCAGGGTTTCGATGGTCAGGCTGCCGTTCGTGTAAATACACAGATCGCCAGCGATTTCGAGGGATTTGCGCACAATGGCTTCCGGTTCCAGCGCGGTGTTTTCGAGCAGGGCGCGGGCGGCGGATTGGGCGTAGGCCCCGCCTGAGCCGATGGCGATGATGCCGTGCTCCGGTTCCAGGACGTCGCCGTTGCCGGTGATGATCAGCGAATGTTCGCGGTCGGCAACCGCCAGCATCGCTTCCAGCCGTCGCAGGGCGCGGTCGCTGCGCCAGTCCTTGGCCAGTTCGACCGCCGAACGCAGCAGGTTGCCCTGATGCTTGTCGAGTTTGGCCTCGAAACGTTCGAAGAGGGTGAAGGCATCGGCCGTGCCGCCGGCGAATCCGGCGAGAATCTTTTCCTGGTAAATGCGCCGTACCTTGCGTGCGCCGGACTTGATGACCAGATTGCCCAATGTCACCTGTCCGTCACCGCCCATGGCGACTGCCTTGCCGCGGCGCACGGAAATGATCGTCGTACCGTGATATTGCTCCATGCTGCTTGTCCTGGTTTCAGTTGTTGGCAAAAACGACAGTCGCGACTGCGTTGATTCCAACAATGGAAAACAGTTCGGCGACCAGATGATGGGGGTGGCGGAAAATGATCGGCTTGCCAGTCTGCCGGATGCTTGTCAGTACGTTGAGCAGCGCTCCGGCACTGATGAAGTCCATGCGTATCAGAGCGGAGCAGTCGATCAGCAGGGTATCGTGCGCCTGGGCGTGAGACATCAGATCGGGAAAGCGCTGTCCCTTGATATTCCCCTTCAGGACGTAGGCATTGGCCATGGTGTCGGCCTCCGGGAGCGGAGTCGGCGCGGCGGGTTCAGGTGCGGCGACCCGTTCGTTTTCCCAGGAGGGTGGGGAGATTTCGAAGGTTACGGCGTAATCGAGCGCTATCTCTTCGAACAGATCGTGTTTCCCTTGTAACTGACAGAGTTCGAGAAACAGCAGCCAGCAATCCGGATCGCTGGCCTGGCCGGGGCGTACCTGTTCACGTACGCGGCGGGCCAGTGCGTCACGTCCGAGCAGTTCGATGTCCTGCCGGGCTTTTCTTGCTTTCTGCAATACCGTGAGCAGTTGCTTGCAACCGGCGTTGTCAAGACGTTCGATTTTGGACAGGTCCAGCCGCAGGCGGGGCTGCTTGCCGAAGATATTGGCAATGGCCTCAATGGAGTCCAGATTGTCTTCGGTCAGATTGCCCTGGAACAGCAGATTACGCACGGCCTGCTCGGCGGCTTTCTGCTTTGGCGGTGTGGTTGCGCGGCATTTCCAGCCGGGTGGCGACTTTTCGAAACAGCCGGCGAACTCGATGCCCAGCACCTCGAAAGCAGCTTGTTCGCCATTCAGGCGATGCAGGTCGAAGAGCATCAGCCACAAACGCTCCGCCTTGCCGGTGCGGTGGCTTTTGACGGCACTTTCCAGTGTCTGGCGGACGGCATCGTTCTGCGCGTTGGAGAACAGCATGGCGGCCTCTTCCGCCGTGGCGTCGATCGGGTCGAGCTCGTCCTCGACCTGGATATTTGCCGAGGCCTCGCTGAACACAAAGTCGGAAAAACCGGAGGAAATGGCTTCTTCCGGCATGTTGTCAGAAGGGCGCGGAGCTGGTGTTTTTGCCGCTTGGGCGGACGGGTCGAGCGAGTCAGGAACAAGGCTTTCCTTGGCGCGCGGATTGACCGATGGTCTGGCTACCATCTTTTCCGGTTTTTTGGTGAAAAAGGAAAAAACCATATTCGCCGAATCGCCTTGTGCTGAACCTGTAGGGATGCCGTCTTTTAACATATCCGCAGGCAGACCGCAATTTTACGCGGGGTGCCTAAAATCAGGGGGAAGCCGGTCGTTAAGCCGGGTTCTGTCGTGGGCAACCATTCCTCTAGGCG
>CAYMYD010000196.1:0-5029 GCA_964394535.1 uncultured Propionivibrio sp.
CCTCGTCAAGCAGGATGACGCTGTAGGGTTTGCGGCGTACGGCTTCGGTCAGATAGCCGCCTTCGTCATACCCGACATAGCCGGGCGGCGCGCCAATGAGCCGCGAGACGGAATGCTTCTCCATGAACTCGCTCATGTCGATGCGGATCATGTGCTCCTCGGAATCAAAGAGGAAGCTTGCCAGCGCCTTGCACAGCTCGGTCTTGCCCACCCCCGTCGGACCGAGGAAGAGGAAGGAGCCATAAGGCCGGTTCGGATCAGCGAGGCCAGCGCGAGAGCGACGCACGGCATCGGCCACCAGCCGTACCGCCTCGTCCTGCCCGACGACTCGCTGATGCAGCCGGTCTTCCATCGCCAGCAGCTTTTCGCGCTCGCCCTGCATCATCTTGGAGACCGGGATACCGGTCGCGCGCGAAACCACCTCGGCGATTTCCTCGACGCCGACCTGAGTACGCAAAAGCTGGTTCTTCTCGCTGCCGTCGCCTGATTTTTCAGCGGCCTTGAGCTGCGCTTCAAGCTGCGGCAGCTTGCCGTATTGCAACTCGGCGAGCTTGTCGTACTGGCCCTTGCGTTGCATATCGGCCATTTGAGCCTTGATCCGGTCGATTTCTTCCTTGACGTGCGCGCTGCCCTGCACCTTGGCCTTTTCCGCCTTCCAGATTTCTTCGAGGTCGTTGTATTCGCGCTGGAGTTTTTCCAGTTCTTCCTCGATGAGTTGCAGGCGCTTCAGGGAAGCTTCGTCCTTTTCCTTCTTCACCGCCTCGCGCTCGATCTTGAGCTGGATCATGCGCCGGTCGAGCTTGTCCATCACCTCCGGCTTGGAGTCGATTTCCATCTTGATGCGGGCGGCCGCTTCGTCGATCAGGTCAATCGCCTTGTCCGGCAAAAAGCGGTCGGTAATGTAACGGTGCGAAAGCTCCGCCGCCGCGACAATCGCCGGGTCGGTAATCTCGACACCGTGGTGCAGCTCATAACGCTCCTGCAGCCCGCGCAGAATGGCGATGGTCGACTCAACTGTCGGCTCATCGACCTGAATCTTCTGGAAGCGGCGCTCCAGCGCGGCGTCTTTTTCAACGTACTTGCGGTATTCATCGAGCGTCGTCGCCCCGACGCAGTGCATCTCGCCACGCGCCAGCGCCGGTTTCAGCATATTGCCGGCATCAATCGCGCCCTCGGCCTTGCCGGCCCCGACCATCGTGTGCAACTCGTCGATAAACACGATGATGCGCCCCTCGTCCTGGGCGACTTCCTTCAGGACGGCCTTCAGGCGCTCCTCGAACTCACCGCGATACTTGGCCCCGGCCAGCAACGCCGCCATGTCCAGTGAAAGCACGCGCTTGCCTTTCAGGCTTTCCGGCACTTCGTCATTGACGATACGCTGTGCAAGACCCTCGACAATGGCCGTCTTGCCAACGCCCGGCTCACCGATCAGCACCGGATTGTTCTTGGTGCGCCGCTGCAGGATCTGGATGGTGCGACGAATCTCGTCATCGCGCCCGATCACCGGATCGAGCTTGCCTTGCCGCGCCCGTTCGGTGAGGTCGATACAGTATTTTTTCAGCGATTCGCGCTGCCCCTCGGCCTCCTGCGAATCAACGCCTGCGCCACCGCGCACCGCCGTAATGGCCGCTTCCAGCGCCGGACGGCGCATGCCATGCTGCTGCGCCAGGCGCCCGGTTTCGCCCTTGTCGTCGCAAACCGCAAGCAAAAAGAGTTCGCTGGCGATGAACTGATCGCCGCGCTTTTGCGCCTCCTTGTCGGTGAGGTTCAAAAGGCGCATCAAATCGCGCCCGAACTGCACCTCGCCGTCCTGCCCGTCGACCTTCGGCAAGCGGTCAAGCGCCTGATCCAGCGCGGTTTTCAGTGCCTGCACATTGGTTCCGGCCTGCGCCAGCAGGGAAGTCGTCGCGCCGTCGTCCTGTTGCAACAGGGCGAGCAGCAGGTGTTGCGGCTCGATTGTCGTGTTGTCATGCCCCAGCGCCAGACTCTGCGCATCCGCAAGCGCCTGCTGGAACTTGGTCGTCAGTTTGTCCTGTCTCATGGTCTTCTCCTGCATTCAGATTTGGATGGGAAGAAGATGGGGAGAAAGGGGGGGATTTCAAGCGCTCAGGGCGGGTCTTTTTTCCGCTCGAAACGGTAAAACAGGTTCGGCTCCGAAAGCACGAACACCGTACCCTGCGTGTCGACGGCGACGCCCTCCGCTTGCGGCACGTCTTTTTTCAGACCATGCCAGCCCTGTTGCAACACCAGCAGGCCGGCGGGACGGCGCTCGGCATCAAGCTCGACAACCAGGCGCGATTCATCGCTCAGGAGCAGCATGTTTCCCGAGGCTTCATGGTAGGTCAGCGAGGACAAATCACGCAGCAGCAGCGACATCGAACCGCGCGGGAACCATTCACGAATCTGCAAATCCAGTTGCTGGTGGTCAATCTGCTTGAGCAAACCCTCCAGTTCGATCAGGCGCAAGGGCCGTTTTTCCTTGACCACATACAGACGATCATGCACATGATCCCAGGAAACCCCCTCGAACCCCAGATTGTTGGCCTGGTCGAGCACCAGCCCCACACGCGGGCGGCCATTTGTTTCGACCCGTGCTTGATCGTCGGCAATTTCGACGTGAATCAATTGCTGCGTTCGCTCATCAGCAAGAAAGAATTCGTTGCCACGCACATGGGTAATGCCTTCCAGATCGGCCACGCCACTCACCGGAACCGTCCGTTTCAACACCCCGTCGGGCGACAGTTCGACGACCTGTGCCGGCTGGTTGATCACGGCAAAGAGACTGTTTCGCCCGGGATGCCAGGTCAGCCCGGATGCGTTTCTGGTGATGCCGGCAATCGGCAAGGCATCAATGCTGACCTGATACGCCTCCAGTCCCAGACTTTTCCCGGAATTGTCAGCCGAGCGGATCATCAACCGATAGGCGGTTCTTTCCAGATAGCCGGAATACCAGGCAAGACCCGACAGAACGGGCAGTAACAACAGAAACGGCAGGAAAAGCCGACGAAAACGGGAAGGACGGGGAAGAAACATGGGGCTGAAACAGTCAGTATTTTGAAAGGTAATAAAGGCCGAGGCAATAAAGGCCGCATTCTTTCACAGCTTCCGTTTTCCAGCCAAGTTGAGTTGAGTGCGTCAAAAAACGCAATGCGAATGCGTAGTTTGTTACCATGCTGTTTTTTTTCACCTGACCGGCAGCTTTATTCGCCGAAAACCGATTTTTAATCCCCCGTAAAAGGAAAAACCATGAAGAAAACCTCGCTTCTGCTCGTTGCGCTGATGACTGGCGCGCTCTTGGTTGCCTGTGGCAAGAAGGAAGAACCCGCCAAGGCCGCTGCTCCCGCACCGGCACCGGCCCCGGCCGCTGTCGCATCCATCGTCGTCGGCCTGGATGACAATTTCCCACCGATGGGCTTCCGCGATGAGAAAAATGAAATCGTCGGCTTCGATATCGATCTCGCCAAGGAAGCCGCCAAGCGCCTAGGCGTCACGGCGACGTTCAAGCCGATCGACTGGAACTCCAAGGAAGCCGAACTTTCCGGCAAGCGTGTCGATCTGCTGTGGAATGGCCTGACGATCACCGAAGAACGCAAGACCAAGATTCTGTTCACCACACCCTACCTCGAAAACCATCAGATCATCATCGTCCTCGACAAATCGGAGATCAAGACCAAGGCCGACCTCAAGGACAAGGTTATCGGCATCCAGGAAGGCAGCAGCGCCAATGACGCCGTGGGCAGGGAACCGGAAGTGCTCAAGTCGTTCAAGGAACTCAAGAAGTTCGGCGATAACGTGACGGCGCTGATGGATCTTTCGGCCGGTCGCCTTGAAGCGCTGGTCGTCGATGAAGTGGTGGGCCGCTACTACGTCGCCAAGAAGCCGGGCGAATATCGTGTGCTGGACGAAAACTTCGGCACCGAAGATTACGGCGTCGGCATGCGCAAGGAAGACACCGACCTGCACGCCAAAATCCAGAAAGCCCTCGACGACATGAAGGCCGACGGCACGGCAGCGACCATCTCGACCAAGTGGTTCGGCAAGGACATCGTCAAGAAATAAGCTGATGCCCAGGGGAAAGCCGGACGTATCGCTTTCCCCTTTTCCTCCTCCACCTCTCCCAGCCCATCATGGACTACCTGTTCTCCATCATCGGCCCGCTGCTTGAAGGCACCGAGCTGACGCTCCAGGTTTTCTTCATCACGCTGGCACTCTCGCTGCCGCTGGGTCTGGCACTGGCGCTGGCGCGCCTCTCGCCGTTCAAAAGCCTTGGCCTGCTGGTCAATGGCTACATCTGGCTGATGCGCGGCACGCCCCTGATGCTGCAAATGTTGTTCGTCTACTTTGCCCTGCCCTTCGTGCCGGTGATCGGCATCCGCCTGCCTGACTTTCCGGCGGCCATCGTCGCCTTCGTGCTCAATTATGCCGCCTACTTTGCCGAGATTTTCCGGGCCGGCATCCAGTCAATCGACCGCGGCCAATACGAAGGGGCGCGCGTCCTCGGTCTCACTTACGCGCAGACCATGCGCCGCATCGTGCTGCCGCAGGTGATCAAACGCATCTTGCCGCCGATGAGCAACGAAACAATTACGCTGGTCAAGGACACCTCCCTGATTTACGTCCTGGCCATGCACGACCTGCTGCGCGCCGCGCGCGGCATCGTCCAGCGCGATTTCACGACGATGCCCTTTGCCGTCGCTGCGGCCTTCTACCTGATCATGACCCTGGTGCTGACCCTGGGCTTCCAGCGTCTGGAAAAGAAATACGCGGTGTACGATGGATAAGCTGGATAAGCCGATGATCCGAGCCATCAATGTGCATAAGCATTTCGGCGCACTCAAGGTGCTCAAGGGGGTTTCGCTCGACGTCAACAAGGGCGAGGTAATTGCCATCATCGGCCCTTCTGGATCGGGCAAAAGCACTTTCCTGCGCTGCCTGATCCATCTGGAGACCGTCCATTGCGGCACGATCCTGATCGAAGGCGACGCGCTGGTGGAAACCGGCAGCAACGGCCAGTGCCGCTACGTGCCGG
>CAYMYD010000197.1:0-5019 GCA_964394535.1 uncultured Propionivibrio sp.
GCATCCCGCAGTTCATGCCGAGCAGCCAGCGCCGCTACGCCGTGGATTTTGACGGTGACCAACACATTGATCTGCGCCGCAGCACGGCTGACGCCATCGGCAGCGTTGCCAGCTTCCTCAGCCTGCACGGTTGGCAAACCGGTGCACCGATCACACTGCCCGCGCTGGTGCAGGGCGACCCGGCCGCGCTGATCGCTGCCGGCATCAAGCCAAGCCTGCCCCTCAAGGATTTGCTGCAACAGGACATCGTCGTGCCGGAGGCGGATGAACATCTGCACACGCGCCCTGCGGCACTGATTGATCTGGTTTCGCCCGATCAGCCAACCGAGTACTGGATCGGCTTTGACAACTTCTATGTCATCACCCGCTACAACCGCTCCAGCTTTTACGCCATGTCGGTTTTTCAGTTGGCGGAGGCTCTGCGGCAGGAGATGGCACGCTGACTTTCATGACGCGAGCCGCCACGAAACGCTGTGAAATGTGAAAAGCACGACCGCTACCGGCAGGGTTCTTCACTTTTCACTTTTCACTTTTCACTTTTCACTTTTCACTTTTCACCTTTCACGGCATTTCAGGTGCCGTCGGCAAAGCGGTCGGCGATTTCCTTGAAATCATCCTGCACGGAGAGGAAAGCCTCGGTGATATCGGGGTCAAAATGCTGTCCTTTTTCCACACGGATGATCTCGACGGCACGCGCATGCGGAACCGGTTCCTTGTAGATGCGACGGCTGATGATGGCATCGTAGACGTCGGCAATCGCCATCAGGCGCGCAGCAATCGGGATCTTCTCGCCGGACAGGCGCTGCGGATAGCCTTCACCATCCCAGCGTTCGTGGTGGGAATAAACGATTTCCTTGGCAATTTTCAGGAAACCGACCTCGATCCCCAGCCGGTGTTCGGTTTTTTCGAGGGCTTCCTTGCCCAGCAGGGTGTGGGTTTTCATGATCCGGTATTCATCAACCGTCAGCGGACCGGGCTTGAGCAGAATCACGTCGGGAATACCGACCTTGCCGATGTCGTGCAGCGGTGCCGAGCGAAACAGCATCGAGATGTTGTACTCCGTCAGGAAGGCCTCGAAACGCGGGTGCGGGCGTAATTTTTCGGCCAGCCGCCGGATGTAATACTGGGTACGGCGAATGTGGTTGCCGGTTTCGTTGTCCCGCGTTTCGGCCAGCGAGGCAAGGCCGAACATCATCACTTCCTGCAGCGTCCGCACTTCCAGGGTGCGCCGGTCAATGATCTGCTCCAGATAGGCATTTTTATCCCGGAGAAAGTCGGCCACCGCCTTGAGCTGGAGTTGCGCCTTCACCCGTGCCAGAACAATGGGCGGGCTCACCGGCTTCATGATGTAATCGACGGCACCGAGTTCCAGCCCTTTTTCCTCGTCGGCGATGTCGGTCTTGGCCGTCAGGAAAATGACCGGAATTTGCCGGGTCACCGGGTTACGCTTCAGACGACGACAAACCTCGTAACCATCCAGGTCCGGCATCATGATGTCCAGCAGGATCAGGTCGGGCGGTTCTGCCCCTTGGGCAATCTGCAAGGCCTTTTCGCCATTATTGGCGATCTTCACCCGATAGACATCCTTGAGGATGAGGCTGAGCAAGGACAGGCTTTCCAGCGTATCATCCACCACGAGAATGGAAGGCTGAGAAAACAACAGGCCATCAGAGTTCATCATTCATGGACTCCTACGCGCTGCAAAACCGCCAGCGCCGCATCAAAATCAAAACCCTCGATCATTTTCTGCAAGCTGCCGAAATCATCGGCAAGCGCCGTTTTCAGGACTTCCTGATTTTCCGACAGAAAATCCATCGCTGCGGTATCGCCGTTCTCCAGCAGATTCATCAATGCGGCACAGACAAACGCCTGTTTCGTCTGCGCCGCATTGAACGTTCCCTTAGTGTTACTCACGCTTTCATGGCGCAGATCAGGCACGCTCTTTTCGATTGCTGCAAGGGTCTTTTCCAGCGTCGAGGCGAACAGGTCCAGTGCCGCCTGGATGACCTGACGTTCCAGCTTGCCTTTCACTGCCTGTTCCAGCGACTCGGCACAAGCCTGCATGTTATTCGCGCCGATATTCCCGGCGAGTCCCTTGACGGTGTGCGCGATGATTTCCATTTCTGAAAAATCGCCTTTTTCGAGCGCCCTGACAACTCTGCGGGCAGCATCGGCCTGACCGACAACGAATTTTCGCAGCAGCGAGAGGTAGGCTTCCTTTTTACCAAGAACCCGCCTCATGGCCTGCCGGGTATCCAGGCCCTCGATAACGAGCGTCGGCAGACCATCCTTGGAGAGCTGTTGCGTCGCGCCCTCCAGCAGCAACTGCGTCGGCAACCAGCGCTGCAGGACTTGCAGCAACTGCTGCGGATCAATCGGCTTGGCCACGAAATCGTTCATGCCGGCCTCCAGACAGGCATCCTGATCCTGTTGCATGGCATTGGCCGTCATGGCCACTACGGGCACAGCCTGCAACGCAGGGGTCCGGCGAATGCGCCGGGTGGCCGTCAGGCCGTCCATGACCGGCATCTGCATGTCCATGAGCACCAGCGCGTAATCGGTTTGCTCCATCATGTCGATGGCGACCTGACCATTTTCGGCAACATCGATCTGCAGCCCGGTATTCGCCAGCAACCCCAGCGCAACTTCCTGATTGTCTTCGTTGTCCTCGACCATCAGGATGCGCTGGCCGGAAAACACCATCTCCTCCGCCGCTTTAGCCCGACGCTCGTTTGAAAGGGTGACGCTCTTTTTCAGCGAGCCGTTCATCACACTCATGGTCACATCGAACAGGGACGACGGCGTGACCGGCTTGGTCATCACCTCCTTGATGCCAAGCTCCTGCGCCCTGTCGCGGATCGCTTCGCGGTCAAAGGCGGTCAGCATGATCAGTTGCGGCGGATGCGGCAGCATCAGATCCTTGATCCGCCGGGCCGTTTCGATGCCGTCCATCTCCGGCATGCGCCAGTCCAGATAGACCAGGGTGTAGTGCTTCTCTTCGGTTTCAGCCATGCGCAGTTCGGCCAGCGCCTCCTTGCCGGAAGCCACTGTTGTGACCTGGAAGGACAAGGCAGTCAGCATGTCGTTCAGGACGATACGGGCGTTTTCGTTGTCATCGACCACCAGCACGCGAAGTTTGCGCAGGTCGGGGTGTAGCGACCTTTCCTTGGACGGTGTCTTCGCCACCGCCACACGCACCGTAAACCAGAAGGAACTGCCCTTGCCGTACTCGCTGTCCACGCCGACCGCACCGCCCATCAGTTCCGCCAGTTTCTTGCTGATGGCCAGCCCCAGACCGGTGCCACCGTACTTGCGCGTCGTGGACATATCGGCCTGCTGGAAACTCTGGAACAGTTGTGCTTTTTGCACCTCGCTCAAGCCGATACCGGTATCGCGCACCTGGAAGCGGAGCAGCAATCCATCCGCGTCGGACTGCTTGATCCCCACAGAAACGCAGACCTCTCCCTGTTCGGTGAATTTGATCGCGTTGGAACCGTAATTGAGCAAAATCTGTCCGATGCGCAAGGTATCGCCGACAAGGAAACGCGGCACATCCTCGGCAATGTCGAAAATCAACTCCAGATTCTTGGCTGCTGCCCTTTCGGTCAGGATATTGGCAATGTTGCGGAAGACCTTTTCCAGATCAAACTCCGCATGCTCGATGGAGAATTTCCCGGCCTCGATCTTCGAGAAGTCGAGAATATCGTTAATGATGCCCAGGAGATGCTGACCGGCATCCTTGATCTTGGTCAGGTAATTGCGCTGCTGTACCGACAACTCGGTGCGCAATGCAAGATGCGACATGCCGATGACGGCGTTCATCGGCGTCCGGATTTCGTGACTCATGTTGGCCAGGAAATCGGATTTGGCTTTTGCGGCCAGTTCCGCCGCCTCCTTGGCCTCTTGTAGTTCAAGGCTGGTGGCCTCCAGGCTGGCGGCCTGTTTGACCGTGGCGTCGAGAAGTTCCTTGGTATGCACATTGCGGAACAGGATGCCGATATGCGGCGAGACAACCTGCGGCAGATCGTTCAGCAATTCCCGGCGCTGCTCGGACAAACCGGCCAGCAGTCCCAGTTCGATGCACAGGCTCGGCAATTCATCCATGATGATCGGCACAATGACGATCATGTGCGGCAGGCTTTCGCCCAGGCCGGAAAATATTTTCGGGTAGCCTGACGGAACCGCTTCCAGAACAACCGGCTTTTTCATGCGGTAGGCTTCTCCGACCAACCCCTCGTTCGAGGAAAACGACACGCCTTCGCAGCCTTCTGCCGACACACCGTAACCGGCAATGCAACTGACTTCGCCCGAACGTTGATCACGCAGATAAAGCAGGCCCGTCCCGGCTCCCATCATCGGACAGAGCGACTCCAGTAGCTCGCGACCGAAGGCTTCGATGGTGTCGGCCTGATGAACCTGCTCGGTAATTTCTGTGAGCCCTGCCTTGATCCAGCGCTGCTTCTCGATACTGTCCCGGGCCAGGCGGAAGGAATCCAGCGCATCGGCCAGATTACCCAGTTCGAACAGGGGTTCCTGCAGGTGGAAGCTGACCCCCTGCTCGCCCTCGATCAGTCTTTGTGTGCTCTCGGTCAGCACATTGAGCGGATCGGCGATCTTCCGCTGGAAGAACAGCACCATGATCAGAATCACCGACAGGAAGGAGAGGAAAATGGCAACAATGGCCGTGGCCTTGTACATGTTGATCGAACCGGACAACACCTCCTGCTCTTTTAGCAGGCGCGCTCTGATTTCAGCGCGGGTCTGCACCAGCGGATCAATGATCGAGGCTTTGCGGCGGCGGTATTCCTCACCAAAGACGAAAGCAATGGCTTTCGCCAGATCGCCTTTGTCGGCCGCAGCAAAGGCTTCATTTTCCAGGGAAACCAGCGCATCGGAGTTGGCTTTGGCGTTTTCGATCTGATCGAGTTCGGCGGAGAGGATGCCGACTTCCCGCAGCGTGAGAACTGCCTTGTCGCGCCCACGGGTCACTGCCAGTTCGATCTGGAAGTCGTTCTTGAA
>CAYMYD010000198.1:0-5016 GCA_964394535.1 uncultured Propionivibrio sp.
GCCTCGGTGGCCGCAGGGATTCTTCCGGAACGGATGGCAGACTAATAATTTTTTAGCTCAGGAGAAACGCATGGACATCATCAGTGGCAAAGAACGGGAACAATCAGCAAAAAACGTCACCACCCTCATTTACGCGCTTTACGCCGCATCCTTTCTGATCGGCATCACCTCGATCGTCGCCATCGTGATGAACTACATCAAGAAGGAGGATGTCGCCGGAACCTTTTTTGAGAGCCATTTCCGCTGGCAGATCCGCACCTTCTGGTTTGGCATGCTGTGGGGAGTTCTCGGGGCCATCACTTTTTTCTTGGTGATTGGCTGGTTTGTACTGATCGCCAATGTCATCTGGGTCATCTACCGTATCGCCAAAGGCTGGTTGCGGCTCAATGACAACAAGCCGATGTACGTTTCCTGAAGTCTGACTTGCCGTATTGACAGCCAGATGCCGGGCCAGTGCTTCATGCGCTGGCCCGGCAACACCCCCGCGCAGTCACGATTTTTTGTAGAATCGTCCCATGCTTGACGAACGCGCCCGTACCCTCCTGAAAACCCTGATCGAACGCTATATTGCCGACGGTCAGCCGGTCGGTTCGCGCCTGCTTTCGCGTCATTCCGGTCTTGATCTCTCGGCGGCCACGGTACGCAACGTCATGGCCGACCTTGAAGATCTGGGCTTCATCGCCAGCCCGCACACCTCGGCCGGACGCATCCCGACACCGCGCGGCTACCGTTTCTTTGTCGATCGCCTGCTGACCATGGAGCCGCTGGATTCGGAAAAAATCCACGCCATCGAAGGGCAACTGCATCCCTCGCAACCGCAACAACTGATCAGCAGCGCCTCGCACCTCATCTCCGAACTGACCCGTTTTGCCGGAATCGTGCTGACGCCCCGGCGCAAGGCGCTGAAAATCCGCCAGATCGAGTTCGTCAGCCTTTCCGAGAAACGCATCCTGCTGATCCTCGTCACCACCGACGGCGACGTGCAGAACCGCATCCTGTTCAGTGATCGCCCCTACTCGCCGTCCGAACTGGTCACGGCCACCAATTACCTCAACCAGTATTTTGCCGGTCACGATTTCGAGCATATCCGCGAACGAGTCCGGGAAGACCTGCTCCGTCTGCGCAGCGACCTGCAGGATCTCATGGCGGCCGCACTGGCCGCCGGTGACGAGGCGCTGCAACAGACTGACACCCAGTACGTCATCTCCGGCGAACGCAACCTGCTTGAAGTCGAGGAACTCTCCTCCAACATGAAACGGCTGCGCGAACTTTTCGATCTCTTCGAGCAACGCACCGCGCTGATGCAGTTGCTCGATGTATCGCAGCGCGCCAACGGCATCCAGATTTTCATTGGCGGCGAATCCGGGCTCGCTCCGCTCGACGAATGCAGCGTCGTCACCGCACCTTACGAAGTCGACGGGCAAATCGTCGGTTCGGTCGGCGTCATCGGCCCGACGCGCATGGCTTACGAGCGCGTCATTCCGATCGTTGACATCACCGCCCGCCTGCTCTCCTCCGCGCTGACCTGGCAGGCGGATTCCTGATGTCCGGCTATCTGGCAGAACCTGCAGTTTCCAGCGTAAGCGCTCAGACCGCCATTCTGCTGATCAACCTCGGCAGTCCCGAAACACCAACCACTCCGGCGGTCAAACGCTACCTCGGAGAATTCCTCGCCGATCCACGCATCGTCGAAATGCCGCGTGCGCTGTGGTGGCTGATTCTCAACGGCCTCATCCTGCCGACCCGCGCAAAAAAGTCGGCGGAGAAATACGCCAGCATCTGGACTCCGGAAGGCTCGCCGCTGAAGGTGCATACGGAAAAACAGGTCAAGTTGTTGCGCGGCTATCTGGGACAAGCCGGACACCATGTCGTTGTCGCTCACGCCATGCGCTACGGCGAGCCGTCGATTGCCGACACCCTCACGCGCCTGAAAGCGGCGGGCTGTACGCGCATTCTGCTGTTGCCGCTCTACCCGCAATATTCGGCACCCACCACCGCCACGGCCTGCGATGCCGCCTTCACCTGGCTGCAAAAAACCCGCAACCAGCCGGAACTCCGGATTGTGCGCAGCTTTGCCGACGACCCTGCCTACATCGCCGCACTCGCCGCCAGCGTGCGCGAACACTGGATGCGCCAGGGGCGGCCTGATTCGTCCTCGCGTCTGATCATGAGTTTTCATGGCATGCCATGCGCCATGGCCGAGAAGGGCGACCCCTACCCTGACGAATGCCAGCATACCGCCCGCCTGCTGGCAAAGGCGCTGGATCTGGGCGAAAACGACTATCTGCTTTGTTTCCAGTCCCGTTTTGGTCGCGGCAAATGGCTTCAGCCCGACACGACGGCCACCCTGTCGGAACTGGGCAAACAGGGCATTCGCCGCGTCGATCTCATCTGCCCCGGCTTTCCGGCGGACTGCCTGGAAACCCTGGAAGAAATCGCCCTCGCGGGCAAAACGGATTTTCTTCAAGCAGGCGGACAGGAATTCCACTATATTCCCGCCCTCAACGAACGCGACGACTGGATTCACGCCTTGTCAAAGCTCGCCATCCGCCACCTGCAAGGCTGGCCCACCAGCCATAAACCATCAACCACCAACCACTAAGCACAAGCCTTCTCATGAAACTCGGGGACGCCAAGGATTTTTCAACTTTCTGCGCAACACTGGAAGAGCCGCTCTCGCTGGGCGGAAAGTTCCATCGTTACCTGCGCGCCGCGATCATTCGCGCGGCGATCCTGCCCGGACAGCCAATTTTCGAGATCGAGATGAGCACGCGTTTTGCCATCAGCCGACAACCGGTGCGCGAGGCCTTCATTTCGCTGAGCAACGAACGGCTGATCGAGGTGTTGCCGAAAAGAGGCACCTATGTGCGCAAGATTTCGCTCAAGGAGGTGCTTGATGCCCGCCATGTCCGCGAAGTCGTCGAGGTATCGATCGTCAAGGAGCTTGCCCGGCAGCACAAGCCGGAGTTGATCGAACAGTTGCGTCACCTGGTCGCCCTGCAACGGCGCGTGAAGCCCGGCGACAACCACGCTTTTCTGCTGCTCGACGACGCCCTGCACCGGATGATCGCGCTGTACGCCGGTCGCGATTTTGCCTGGCGGGTGATCGATAGCGCCAAGGCCCAGATGGATCGCTTCCGCTTTCTGTCCTACGACATTGCCTCACCGATGAGTGAACTGATCGACGACCATGCCCAGATTGTCGATGCCATCGAGGCCGGTAATCCGGAACAGGCCGCGCACATCACCGAAATTCACGTGCGCCAGGTACTGCAAACCTTGCCGCAGGTCGCCAGACACTATCCGGACTTCTTCATCGAATAAACATCGCAGCAATGACTGATACGGTTCTTTACGTTTTCTCAATAGAGGCTTGTCAATCATGAAATGGATCTCTTCCAGCCTGACAAACAAGGTTGCCATCGTGGTCGCCATTGCAGTGACAATCTGTCTTGCGGCCTTGTCAACGGTCAATTATTTCAACGCCAAGTACAACACGATCAAGCTCATGAACCAGAGCAAGGTCATGGCCTTGAAGACATCCATGTCGCTGGTGTCCAGCTTTTTCCGTGTGCGCGAGGGTGCTGTCGCCAAAGTGGCCGAGGAAATAGGCAAGCAGGAGGCCTGGAAAGATGATGAGCTCATGGCCCGGATGATCACCCAGTATTTCCCCCTGGCCTTTGCTGATGCCTTGCTGATTGGTGTGGCGCAGGACGGGCGGATGCTGATCACCAACCCCCTGGCCAATAATGCCCCGGTATTGATGACCAAGGAAAAAGACAATTTCGACGCGCGGACGCGGGAATGGTACAAAGCGGCGGTCGAGAAAAAACGCCCCGGATTTTCCAAGCCCTACGCCGACATCACCACCGGGAAAATCACCATCACCGCCTTTGCCCCGATCATCCGGAACGGAGAAGTCCTTGCCGTCGTCGGTGCCGATATTTATCTGGAACATTTCCAGCAGGAACTGGCCGGCATCCATTTCGGCAAATCGGTCTCCACCATGGCCCTGGATACGGAAAACCGGATCATCATCCACCCCGAACCCGACAAGATCATGAGCAAGGACGCCGTCGTGATGGAGATGGTGGCAAAGATTGTTCACGGTTTCCAGGAAAATCCGGAAAACCCTGTCATCCATACAACGCCCGACGGGATAAAGCGGGTTTCCTTCTGCCAACAGGATGAAATCAATCAATGGAAGGTTTGCACCTCCTATGTCGCAGACGGCTACAAGGAACTCCTCTACAACGACCTGATCAGGGTGCAACTGCCGGTCGCACTGACGGTACTGGTCGCGGCAATCCTGGCCATCTTCATCGCCACCAAACGTTACCTGCGACCGGTCAGTCAAATCCGCAGCGGTCTTGCCGGTTTCTTCGCCTTCCTCAATTACGAAACGAATGATGCCCAGGAAATCGTCATACATAGCCAGGACGAGCTGGGGCAGATGGCGGCCATGATCAATGAGAATATCGTCAAGGTTCTGGCCAAAATGCGCGATGAACAGGCCTTTATCGACAAGATCACCGAGTTCGCCAGACAAATCGAGCACTGCGACTTCATGGCCAGGGTCGAGGCCAGCAGCAGCAACCCGGCCTTGACGCACCTGAAGGAAACCATCTCGGGCATGCAGCACACCCTGGAAACAAAAATTGCCCGTGACGGCAATCAGGTGCTGGCATTGATCGCGGAATATCGTTCGCAGGATTTCACCCGGCGCATCGAGGGCGATCCGGGGGAAATCGCATCCGGCATCAGCTCACTGGGTGAAGTGATCGCGGCAATGCTGCACAGCAATCTGGACATCGCGCAAAACTTGGAACTCAAAGCCAAGACCTTGAAGGAGTTGATGACAAACCTGGCCGAAAGCACCGGCAAACAGGCGGTTTCACTCCGAAACAGCGCACAGGCCGTTGAAAAGCTGAATGACTCGATGCAGTCCGTTTCCGGCCTGGCCAACGAGGTCATCCGGCAAAGTGACGACATTCGCAAGGTCATTGCCATCGTCAG